>DFYS01000168.1 GCA_002383405.1 Moorella sp. UBA4076 | reverse complement strand
ACCCCCTTCTCAAGTAATATTTTACCTTTAAAATATAATTCCCAATAGCCTACAGCTTCAGCAGTCGGCAGACCATTACTGCTGCCTCAGCTCTGGTACTGTTTTTTACCGGCTTAATGGTATTGTCCGGATAGCCATTGATCAGTCTTTCTTTAGCCGCTATAATTACCTGCCCCCGGGCCCAGGGTGCTATTCTTGAAGCATCAGCAAAATTCGGTACGGTACCTATTACGTCTGCTTCTTTACCCAGCCCTCTTACTAGCAATACGGCAATTTCCTGGCGGGTAATTGGGTCATCGGGGCGAAATTTTCCTTCGCTGCCCTTCACCAGACCAGCCCCGGCAGCCACTTCCACAACACCGTAAGCCCATGATGATGACGGAACGTCAGCAAAAGTTGGAGATGCAGGCTTCACCTCTGCAAAGCCCATTGCCTTAACCAAAATTTTTGTAAACTCAGCCCTGGTGATTGAATTGTTAGGCCGGAAAGTGTTATCCGGATAACCACCAATAACTCCTTGATTGATTAACTTTTGAATATTCCCCTTAGCCCAGTGATTTTCAAGATCAGTTAACCTAACCTGCTCGCCCGGAGGTTTTACAGGCGGGGCAGCCTTAGCTTTTTCCATAACCATTACCGCAAACAGGCTAAAATGATCAACAGCAACTTTAACCGTATGCTTTTGCTTATCAACCGTCCCCCCAAGAAAAACCCAGTTGTTGGTGTCTTTCTGGGCATAATAAACGGCCAGGTCAACTTCTTTTGCCTCATTAAGTTTAAGAGGGTCGTACTGCAAAATTACCGTTATGTTTTTATTAAATTTTACTCCCGCCGGCCCAAATTCGTAAATATCGCCGGCCAGCTTACAATTTACCGGCACAGGAGGTACATTAACCTGATTAACCTTATTAATACTTACCTCTAATTCTTTATCTAAAGCCCCAGCGGGTATTTCCACGCCAGCCTTTTCGTTGTAAGCAATCAGCTGGCCCCCTTCTTTATCTATTACTTTTTTATTTTCAGTTGACTTAACGGCAGGGCTGCTTCCGCCTCCACCGCTAGCAGGAGGGGTAGGTTTACTGAGCGCATCATAAAGAACCTCTTGCTTAACTGCCTCATAGAATTGCTGTACGCCGGGAGGCAAGGGTTTTTTTCCTTCCTTTATTTCCTGAATAACCTGAAAGGGATTCTCCTCACCAAACTCTAGTATATGCAACGTGGGCTTCCAAAGTGGCCTATAGTCAGGCCTCAGTATCAACCCTGTATTGATTCCAAACATCACTTCTTTAAAGGTATTTTCATTAAGCGCCCCCGCCCGCAATTGCTCCTGAAGCTGGCTATCCAGTTCCTGTATATAGTTAAAAATGATTCTTTCGGCATCTTCCGGGGAAACGCCTTCTTTAGCCATTTCACCCTGAAGCTGCACAAAATAATCCTGGGCCATGTTCTTTAACTTAGCGTAAGTAACCGGGTCAACCAACGAGCCAGCTTGGGCTTTACAAGGCGTAAAAACCAGCAAAAACGACAACAGCAAAAAGAAAAATATCCTGACCAAACTTTTAGCTGACATTTTTTCAACTCCCCATACAAGAAAATTTTTATCGTCATGGACAGGTTGGGTCCCCTTACCTGTTTTTGGCTTGGGGTTTTTAAACAGTCTCTACTGACCGTATTTGGCGTAATTGCGGGCCATGTAAACCAGGTCAACAATACCAATTTTCCCGTCCTGATTAACATCTACCAGCAGATTCCAGTAATCATCACCCGGCCCTGTTCCATACGCGTTCCGGATAATCAGTAAATCATCTATGTCTACCATGTTGTCCAGGCTGAAGTCACCGGCCAGTAAGATTAAGGGAGAATAAACATCTGTAACATTACCTTCTGTCACTTCTATACCAGGGCAAAGCCGATAAAGGTAGCTCTCTTTGCCGGCACCCAAATCATAAATCCCTGGTGGCAGCCCAGACAAAACAAATGTTCCGTCAACAGCAGTAACACCAGTGTAAACGGTGCCTACCACACTAACCACCGCGCCGCTCCAGTTTGACCTGCCTTCCAGATAAACCTGTCCCCTAATAGTACCACCAACCGGAAAGGCTCCTTCCAGCGCTGCCAGGGCATCCACGCGCCCGTAACCATAGTAAGGGTCCCAGCCGGGGTTGCCCAAGTCAACGCATCCTGCCTTGAGCACCTTTTCCGCTTGGTCATTAGTATATTCGGGATGCAGGCTCAGCACGAGCGCCGCCACGCCGGCCACGTGCGGGGTGGCCATGGAAGTACCAGACAGGTAGGTATAGGAGTTGTTCCACAAGGTGCTAAAAACATTGACGCCAGGGGCAACAATATCAAGAGCGTCCCCGTAGTTGGAAAAAGAGGCCCGACCATCAGTCTTATCAGTGGCGCCCACTGCCATCACGTGCGGCAGAGCCGCCGGGTAAAGAATACTTTCCAAACCATCATTCCCAGCCGCAGCAATGATCAATACATTTCTTTCGTAAGCATAATTAACTGCAACGGCAAGGGCATAACTGTAATCCGGGCCGCCCAGGCTCATATTGATTATCCTGGCTCCATTGTCGGCAGCCCATTGAATACCGGTGGCAACATCATAATCAGTTCCTTCCCCTGCATTATTGAGCACCTTTACCGGCATTATCCGGCAGCTTCCGGCCACGCCGGCCACACCAAGATCGTTATCCGTAATGGCCGCCACAATGCCGGTCACGTGGGTACCGTGCCCGTTATCGTCCTGGGGAAGTCCTCCGGGGCTTATGACGTTATAACCAGGGATAACATTACCGGCCAGGTCAGGGTGATCGAGATCCACACCGGTATCCACCACTGCCACGACGACCCCGGTATCTCCGCGGGTAATATCCCAGGCCGGTTCGGCTGAAATTTTGGGCATGTTCCACTGCCGCCAGTAATGTGGATCATTTGGGACTAAAAGGGCATGATAAATATAATTGGGCTGGACGTATTCCACCAAGGCAGACGAGCGGTACTCGGCCATTGCCTTTTTCATGTCCGTGCCTGCGGCTAACTTTACTCTGACCAGTCTTAAGGCTTTGTTTTCATCTACTGCTACTGCACTGGCCATGCTATGCAAGGCACCTTCCTCTTTATCTCCTACTCCAGGTTTAAGCCTGACCAGCAACTCATCCGGCACGTAAGCGCTTTTAAATACTACTGCCAGAGTCACCATCTCCTGGCCATCTTCCGGGGCAAAAGACGCAGGAGCAGCAATAGCAGCACTGGCAAAACCCAATACCACCAGGCAAACAAGCAATACCACCCACCATAATAACTGCCGCTTTAGTTTAAACATTTTCACATCTCTCCCGTCATAAATTAGAAACCACTTAACTGTTTATCCCCTCCCCCTCACCCCCTCCCGCAAGGGGAGGGGGAAGATTAAGTTACTTCTGTATGCTGTATTTTGAGTTCTGTATTCTAAGTTTTCCCAGGGAAGTTACTTATACGTAACCCCAGCTTTAGTGTAGTTGCGGGCCAGCAAAACCAGATCCCTGATGCCGACCAGGCCGGAGCGGTCGAGATCGGATCTCTGTATTGCTTTACCGTAATCGTAGCGCATGACCACCACGTCGTCCAGGTCAACCACATTATCGCCGGTAATATCCCCTGTCGGCAGGAGCAGGACAGGAACCACTAGATGAGGATTTTCCGCGTTAACACTGGCTTCTCCTGCCCGATCCAGAAACCCCGGTTTAGCAGCAATCAGGTGGTATTCAACGGCAGGAACTCCCTCTAAGCTATAGCAACCCAAGGCATCAGTCAGCCCCTGGATGCCCGTTCCTTCCAGATAAACTTCAATACCGCTCCTATCGTAATCAGACGGAAGACCTTCCAGATAAACCTTGCCTCTTACAGAACCGCCAGTCAAAAGAAAGGCTGTCTCTAAAGCTGCCTCATGCCCGCCGGGGTCGCGAAAGATTACCCGGATAAAATAACCCTTGACAGCCAGTCCTGCCGTATCCCACTCGCTATAAGCCCGCCACAGCACCTCGGTTTCCTGCCAGACCGGCTGGCCTTCGCCTATTAAATGCCAGTTGCTTTCGTCAGGGCTGTACTCAAACCGGAAGTAATTCAACCCCACGTTATCACTGCCTCTAGCTACCAGGGTAACCTTGCTTCCGGCAAGAGCATTTCCTGGAACAATCAACGATTCCGCCAGCGGCGGCGTATAGTCAAAAACTAACTGACAGCCATGGGCCTGGTGCGGTATCGGCTGCGGATAACCACCAGGAGGTGGAGGGGTACTGAGCTTGTGATAAGAAAAAATAATTTGTGTTTCAGTTTCTTTTAAAAGCTCAAACCTGATTTTACCCAGCCAGACCGGTTCAGAACCAAAATCAATACCTCCCGCATAGCCATCCATCCTGGTGGAGCATTCTGTGTCTGCCCTATAATAGGGATTATTAAAAGGAGGATCTGGCTTATATATGTCAGGGTTGGCCGTAACCGAATTTCCTTCTTCATCCTCGACAATCCTCAGCACGGCAGGATCAAATTTAATCTCAAAAGCTATTCCGTCCACATTTATTGCATTCGACAGGACGACCTCCAGAATGAACTGGTCTCCCACTTTACCCACACCTGTGGTATCAGCAGCCATGCCCATATCTGCCACCGTTTCTCCGTAAACCATATCTGCCACCGTTTTTTCCTCGTACACTATTCCAACAACGGCTTCTTCACCATAAGTTACCTCAACAACGGCTTCTTCATCATAAACCGCTGCAGCCACGCCTTTCGCTTCCTCAGGTGTTTCGCTTACTGCTCCCGCTGCGCCGGACAGAAGAAGAATAAAGATAAAAAGGGTGGTTATTATCAAGGCCATCTGTCTATAAAACAAGGTTAATTTTCCTTCTTCTTTTAAGGCTAAGGGAACCAGCCTCCCTTGAAACCAGTTCCTTTACCCTCCTTAATAACTTAAATTTTTGCCGGATCCTTTTTACTCCGGCTTACTACAGTATCAGGTAACCATATCCGTACTTGGTATAGTTTCGGGCCAAGTAGACCAGGTCGCGGATGCCAACCCAGCCGCTGTAATCCAAGTCGGAGCGAGTGTTCCACCAAGTATCATAATCTGTTCTCATTACGTTCAAGTCGTCAATATCTACGGCGTTATCCTGGCTAATATCACCGGTAAGAAGCAGAATATTAACTTCCTGACTTACCTCTCCAACTATATCAACAGGAACTGCTCTGACCAGATAGCCACCCCGCTCGGCAACCACATTATATTGGCCTGCCGGAGGGTTGATAAAGCTATAATCGCCATAAGCATCGGTATAGGTTACTAATGGAGTTCCTTCCAAGGAAACTTTTGTCCCAGAATAATCATAGTAGTACGGCCACCACCACAGCGGCATGGCCTCCGGAGTTACATTGCCTCTCAGGGTGTACCCACTGATGCACACGCAGTCGTTAATCCAGTTGTTGATTGGAATGTTATATACCGGGCTACCCTCGCCGCCTTCGTTACCAACCAATTCGGCATTGTAGAAGTTAATGCAGGTGGTATTCCCTTCAGTCGGCTGTTTACCCTTGAAGGTGATCCACGCCAGCACAGCATCACCGTCATAGCCCTCGTAGCCGTACTGATCATGGTTGCGGCTGGCGTTAAAGGCTACGTATCCCCCGTTGTTATCTACTGTAGTAGTGCCGCCAACTGAGAATACGCCGTCGGTATTAATCACCGGATCGCCCACCACTTCCATGAAGTACGGATCAAAGTTCAGCCTGACATCGGCGCCGTACAGGTTCTCCACATTCTTTACTTCTACCGTCACGGTAAAGTCCTGCCCCACCGGGATGCAATCGTCGGGCGCATTGATGATCAGGTCGGTGCCCGGCACGCCCACACAGATTTTTCCGTCAATCCTGGCCTCGTTTTGGGCCTGGTCGTAGGCAATAACCGTAACCGGGTTGCTGCCGTCGTTCAGGTAAAGCTCTATCCGCCAGTAAGCCCAGAAGTGGTCATAGTCAATGTATTCCACCGGGCTTCCGTTAACGGTGACATTTTCTGCCCCGCGTTCCACTCTGCCGTACAAGGTGTAATAGCCCGGTTCCGGCAAGCACCCTTCGGGCCAGTTAACCTCCAGCAGAGGCGGGGTGGTATCCGTGGCCTCAATTTTGACGTTCACCCACTGCTCGGCGGTTGCGCCGGTTCCGGTGTCGGTCAGGGTGAGCAGGATGTCGTCATTACCGACAGCCAGAGGATCGATCTTCATTACGTCGGTATCCGGGTCGATGAAGACATTCATCAGAGAATTGTCAACGTCGCTGGCACTCCACTGCAGGCAATCAAAGCCAGCGCCAAACATGTAGAGGACGATCTTATCCAGGATTAGCGGGTTGCTTTGATAACCATTTCCGGCATTGGTCCACTCCAGGGTGTTTTGCGATGCCACCACGTGCCCTTGACCCAAATTGAAATCAACCAGGGTTGGCTGAGTGCCGTCGGGATTCACGGAAAGCAGCACCTGGGTTCCTTCGGGCAGGTTTTCAAAATAGCCGTGGGAAACATAGTTCCAGTCGGTAAACATACTGTCGTTCTGGCCCTGCAGGATCGGATGGCCCGGTGCCTGGATGTAGTTCTGCTGGACATACACCGGATAAACATGGGTTATCCCGCCCGGCCCAATATTCCAATTTCCGCCGGCCCAGCCCACATCGCAGGCGTTGAACTGGAAGCTGCCGCCGACGTACACCCACTCAGTGATGCTCGCCATGCTGGCGTCCAGGTTATTGTAAAAGCCCTGCGGCTGGTCGGACGGCACCAGCAAATGTGTGTACTGGTACAGGTCGATGCCGGCCAACTGATCGGAAGTGATCTTGTCGTAAGCAAGCCCCAAATCGTTTAACACAACCTCATTCTGGTAGCCGGTTCCCCAGGAATCGGCATCTTCCACCAGCAAAATCCTGGGCTGCGCCCCGCAGGCGCCGCCTTTTTCATGCGGCTTCAGGCTGTAGCTCCAGGGCATTCCCACCACGCCGGACTGATTTGGCACCGGCGGGTCAATATACGGGCCGACCTGGGCAGCCTTAACCGGGCTGGGCTGGTGAGCCGGCGGCTGCGCCTGCTGGATATCCAAACCCGCAGGTCGCTCGGCCGAACTCATGCTCTGGTCCGCCAGGGCCGCCGTGCCAAACAGCATAAGGCAACCCAAGAGCACCATCAGTATTAACAGGCAATTCTTTTTAAAACTGACTTTAGGTAAAGACATAAATTTTTCCCTCCTTTTAACTTGGTTAATTTTTTTACCTCATTACAACCTGGCAACTGGTTAATTAGTTGATGGCGAACAGCCAGCCACCAAACAGTTACTCAAACCACCCCACTCTTTAAAAACAATCACCTAGCGCACTACCACACTTCCTGGCTAAAAACTTCTGCGCCTTTTACTCAATGCCTGACTCCTGTCGTTTGGCTAGGGCAGGGCAGGTGCCCCGCCTTTTTAAGACGGGACACCTGCCCTAACTTCCTTAAAAACTTAAGGTGTCGGGCACTTCTTTCACTTACTTGTCTTTTCCAGGAAACGGTAAACCATAGCTGCCGTTTCTGCCCTGGTGGCATTTTTCTGCGGGCCGAAGGTTTGATCAGGATAACCTTCAATTAGTCCTTGGGTCACAGCCACTGCCACATAGCCTTTAGCCCAGGCAGCAATTTTGTTTGCATCGGCAAAGGTAAGTTTTTCACCCATTTTTGCCTGTGCTTCGCCTTCCTTGCCCATGGCCCTGACTACCACGGCGGCTATTTCCTGACGGCTGATCTTGTCATTAGGTCTAAATTTGCCGCCATAACCTTTCACAAGGCCAGCCTTTGCTGCAGCCTCAATGTAACCGTAGGACCAGGACCCGGCACTCACGTCGGCATAGGTTGGAACTCCAGGCTTTTCTACCGTTAAGCCAAGAGCCCTTACCGCCAGCGTAGCAAATTCCGCTCTGGTAATGTTATTAGCCGGGCGGAAGGTCTTGTCCGGGTACCCTTTGATAATCTCTTTGGCAACCAGCGATTCAATGTACTTCCAGGCCCAGTGGGCAGCATCAACGTCTTTAAACTTAAACACCGGCGGTTTTACTACAACTTCGGCCATCACAGCATATTTGCTGAAGTGATCAACCTTTACTGTTACGGTATGTTTTGTCTTGTCAACCGTTCCATTCAGGGAAACCCAGACTTTAGCGGTTTCATCCAGGTAATAGATCACCAGGGTTTCTTCTTTGGTACCGGCCAGCTTCGCCGGGTCGTATTGGAGGATAATGGTCACCGGTTTTTTAAACTTCGTACCGGCCGGGCCAAACTCGTAGATGTCGCCGGCCAGTTTCAAAGTTGCCGGAGGAGCAGTTACCTGGGCAAGCGCAACCTGTTTAATGGTAATATCTATTTTTTTATCCAGCGCGCCAGCCGGTATATCTACCATAGCCTTACCGGCCGCTCCAGTTACTTTGCCACCTTCAGAACCAATACCAGGGGCAGGAGCAGCTCCACCACCGCCACCGCCACCGGGGGAAGGAACAACACCAACAGCAGCCATGGGCGCAAACAAGGTGAAATGAGTTACCCATGCAGAAACTTCTTTTCTTGTTTTATCCACTTCACTAACGAGGGGTTCCCATTTCCCATTTACCTTATTAAGCCAATAAATCTTAAGGTCATCTTCTTTGGCGGCGCCAAGTTTGGTCCAGTCATATTTCAGTGTAATTTTTATCGGTTTTTCAAAAACCAGCCCATCCGGCCCGAAATCAAAGGCGAAGCCGGCAAGTTTGAAATTCGGCGGTTCTGCCGTAGTGGCTTTTTCGATATATATCGTCGTGTCCTCCTTAAGAGCACCCGCAGGGATCTCAGCTATAGCTGCTCCATCAGGAGTTTTTACCTCGCCGCCCTGATCTTTAGTAATTACCTCGGCTGCGCCGCCTTCTTGGATCACTTTTACTTCAAACCTCTTCAGCCAAGCCTTCTCTAGACCACCTTTCTCCCAGTAAGCAGTAACGGTGGTGGTCCCTTTTTTTATGGCCGAGAGCTTGCTGGGCTTTGTATTGTCTGTAAAATCAGCCACAGTAGCATCGGAGCTGTGCCATTTGAGCAGGGAAGCCAGATTAACACCCATGGCGTTTAACTGATAGGTCTCAGTGTTGCCCGCCAGAAGAGTGGTCTTCCCTACAAGCTCTACCCGGCTGCGCACATAAGCCTTAACTACAGCCTGCTCGGCAGATAGATCCGGCTCGGCAGCGTTAAACAGGTTGTCTTTGGTCTGAATTAAAACGTCTCTGGTTAAGCCCACTTCAGCCAGCTTATTCTTGAAAAGCTGGTAGTCAGGACTGTTTAGCGTCTGGTCAATTGCCCCGTTAACCCAGTCTTGCAACCTGGCTTCGATGATATCAAAGCCCTTGTCCAGCAGGTCTTCTAAATCCTGGTCGGTAAACTGGTTCGGCAGGGCATCCTGTACGTCCAGAATAAAGTTCCAGATGTCTTCGACAGTAAAGCCACCATCGAAAACGCTGGTTATCATGGGCTTGTAAGTGCTGCGGAAGATCTTTAACTGCTGCGCTACCTGATTTCCATTTGTATTGGGTGTATAGTAAATGTTTAAACCGTCTAAAATAAAGTAGCGCAACTTCGCACCTGGATCGGGTCCAAGAGCGTTTTTGGCCTCCTGGGTCAAACTGCTCAGCATGGGTTCGAGTAGTTGCTCCCAGTTCAGCCCCGGATCGTTAATCATTGCTCTGGCAGCTTCCAGGGCAGCTTTGTCGTTGTCATCCATGTTGCTGTATACCCTGACCAGGTCACTGGCCAGTTGATTTAATGCATCATCTCCAATACCGGCTGGTTCGATAGTGTAATTAAATGTTGCCACGTTACTTCTTTTGCCATCTTTTACCGCTATGGCCTTGATGGTGGTGGTGCTCTCAATGGTAATCTTATCTGTATAAAGATTACCATTAGTTATCACACCATCAACTACCACCAGGTCAGTACCATCTTTGGTGTAGTA
>DFYS01000152.1:12134-12731 GCA_002383405.1 Moorella sp. UBA4076 | reverse complement strand
CGGAGGCGGCCGCGCCCTGGAGCCCGCGGGTCCTCCGTGACCTCCGGCCCCGCCGGCTCCAGGGCGGGGGCACGGGCGCCCACTCCCTCCGCGGCCTGGGGCCGCTCCGGGAGAGGGCGCGCATGAGGATGCGTTTCTATCCATACGCTTTATGGCAGCAAAAGGGCTTACTTCTACCAGTGGGCGCCTGACGGCGCCCCGGCCCCCGGCCCNNCGCCGGCCTCCGCCCATCCGCAGCTCCGGCCCGGCTTCGCTTCACGCCGGCCGGGGGCCGAAGATTGGCGCCCACTCCCTCCGCCCGGTCTATGACGGCGGGGCTGTTACTATAATTTGCCACAGTTGGGCCATTCCGAAATGAAACTATAAATGCAAGGCCAGGCTCCGGGAGAGGGCGCGCATACGGCTGCCCATCGCCCATTGGTGGACTGCTACCCTGTAGGGTTCCAATTTTCGCTTGGGCGCCTGCGGCGCCCAGGCCCCTCCGCCCGCGCGCAGCTGTCGCCGGCCTTCGCCCGGCCGGGTCTGGGCCCGGCCCCTGCTCCGGCCCGGCTCCGCCGCGCGCCGGCTCCGGGGCAAAAAGAAGCGCCCACTCCCTCC
>DFYS01000152.1:8361-12023 GCA_002383405.1 Moorella sp. UBA4076 | reverse complement strand
TGGTTCACATTTAGTTCACAAACTTACCGGATGGAGCAGGATTTTGTGGACGTGATAAAACGTCCCCGGCTGGGGAGCCTTATAATTACTAGATTTTTAGGGATTATAGTGATCGTGGTGGACTGCTTGAGATGGCCATAGNNTTGAATGGCATTCAAGAGGTCAGGGGTTCGACTCTCCTTATCTCCACCAAACCAAAAAACAACCTCCGGTATGAGGAGGTTGTTTTTGTTTTTATATGGGGAAGAGATTTTGCAGGGGTCGAAAGAAAAGATGATTAAATAGCGAACATGGGTCTACAGTATCGCTGCTGCCAGGCGCGCCAGGGGCGAGCGTTCCCCCTTGACCAGGGTGACATGGCCGGCCAGGGATTGGTCCTGAAATTTAGCCACTGCATAGGCCAGGCCGTTGCTGCCGGCATCCAGGTAGGGGTGGTCGATCTGCTCCGGGTCGCCCAGGAGGACGATTTTGCTGCCCTCGCCCACCCGCGAAATGACGGTTTTGACCTCGTGCCGGGTTAAATTCTGGGCTTCATCAATGATAATATACTGGCCGGGCAGGGTGCGGCCGCGGATGTAGGTCAGGGCTTCCACCTGAACGTTTTTTAAACCCGCCAGGATCTCGTCCAGGGTGCCCTTGCGCTGGGAAAAGAGGAATTCCAGGTTATCGTAGATGGGCTGCATCCAGGGACGCAGCTTTTCTTCTTTGGTTCCCGGGAGATAGCCGATGTCGCGGCCCAGGGGGACGACAGGCCGGGCGATGAGCAGTTTCTGGTAGGCCGCCTCTTCCTGGGTCAGGTGCAGGCTGGCGGCCAGGGCGAGAAGGGTTTTGCCGGTACCGGCGCGGCCGGTGATGGTCACCAGGGGGATACTGCTGTCGAGGAGAAGGTCGAGGGCCATCTTCTGCTGTACGTTACGCGGGCTGATACCCCAGATATTGTTGCCGGACAGGTTCAGGGGCAGCAGGACCTGGCCTTCGCTGTCACAGCGGCCGATGGCCGACTGGGAGGAACCGTAACTCTTCAGGATAACATACTGGTGCGGCTGCAGCTGCCGCGGTATCTCCGCCAGGGGCAGCTGCCGGGATAAATAAAACCGGTCCACAAGGCCGGGGTCGACTTCCACCTCCTCGTAACCGGTATAAATGCCCGCGGTGATTCTATTCTCTGGTGCCAGGTAATCCTCGGCGTTCAGGCCCAGGGCGTCGGCTTTGATGCGGACGATGGCGTCCTGGGATACCAGGACCACCCGACCGTGGGGGTCCCGGGCCTGCGCTTCCCGGTGCAGGTTTAGCGCCACGGCCAGCAGGCGGTTGTCGTTGTTTACCTCCGGGAAATGGTCGCGCAGGCAATCCAGGGAGCGGTGGTTTAGTTCCACCCGCAAGGTGCTGCCGTTGTCCAGGGGGACCGGTTCTTTGAGGCTCCTGCCGCTGCGCAGCAGATCCAGCTGGCGGGCGACCTGACGGGCGTTATAGGCGGTGCCGTCGAGGCCGTATTTTTTGGCGTCGATTTCTTCGATGACCACGCCGGGGATGACTACCCCGGCTCCGGGAAAAGCATGAATGGCCTCGGGATCACTCAGGAGGACGTTGCTATCCAGCACGTAAGTGGTGGCCAAATTATCTACCTCCCTGGTAATGGCCGCTATTTTTTTGTCGACTCTTGCCGAATACATCCCGGCAATAATAATATACAACATCAGCGTTAAGGACGCATTAAGGCGATGTTAAAATATTTTAATATTGCGGGAAAATATTTCACACTACCTTTACCCATTTTTTTGTTGACCTTAACCCTTTGTTCGCCAGGCCTTAATATTTGCCCTGTATACTTGAAATCAGGGAGTCCAGTCTGGAAGCGGCGCAGCCGTCCAGCACTAAAACCAAGCAATTCAGGGCTTATTTAGTAACCTGAGCATGGGTGCTAAATTGGTGAAGAATTGAATGAGCCAGGGTTGAGTGCTGGAAAACCTCCCCCATCGCCCATCTCATTTACGGAGGGGTTACAGTGAGTATCTACCTGGCAACGGCGGGCATGATGCGTTGTGCGGCGCAATATGCGGCCACCACCTGGCGGCCGGCCCTCGGTGTGCGCCTGGGTTTTGCCATCACCCATATTTACATTAACCAGCAGGCCCTCCGCATCCTGGCCAACGACGGCTGGACCCACGAAGCCGGTTTCCTGGCCCGCGGACAGGAGGCGCTGCATGCCGGCGTCTGCCGGGCTGATGGCGGCCTGGGGTGTTTCGGTCACTATTTCAACCCCCGTACCGGTGGCGGGCTGCTGGGGTATTTCCCGGCCACAGCAATCATGAATCACTTTTTCAAACGCGCCCTGAGACACTGGCGCGGCAGCCAGTACAGCCGGGCGTTATTCTACCTGGGCCAGGCGACGCATCTGTTGCAGGACGCCTGCGTGCCCCAGCATTGCCACGGGACCCCCGGCTGCGGTCACGGTAATTACGAAAGATGGGCACGGCAAAACCGCCTCCAATATGGGGTGGAGGGGGGCGGCCTTTACCGTCCCGGCCTCCAGAAGGCCAGCGACTGGCTGGTCTTTAACAGCCAGGTGGCCTATGAGTACCTGGAGCTGGTATCCCACCCGGAGCGGGAGGCCGATTATGACCGGGCGACGGCCGATCTCCTGCCCCTGGCCCAGCGCAGCACCGCCGGTTTCTGGCTCTATTTCCTGACCAGGGCCGGAGCCTTACCCTGAAAGCCGCCGGCAGCTACCCAGCAGGCAGCGTGAGGGATGCGGGAATCAAAATAACTGCTTGTGCCACCGCCTGTTTAACCCCCTGCCAGCATCCTCTATGTAAGTCATGTAAGTCCAGCCAGGCCCAGCTAATTTACAGCCCCCCCGGGTTTAGCTGAAAAGGCGATAGGGGCAGGGCGCGGGCCGGGTAATTACAAATCAAAGTTGTACGTGGTCGACTAACTACCCTGTTACCAGCACTGCACTTCAAGGCAGCCCGGGAAGTCGCCCCTGGCGGTACGCAGCCACCAGCCAGGGGTAAAAATGGGACGAAGCGGGTTTCTGCCAGCCTCCCACCTCTCACCTCCCATAATGCTCATCTCATTCCGGAGGTATAATTTATGCCAATCTGTATCATCGGGGCCGGTTATGTGGGTCTGGTGACCGCCGCCGTCCTGGCCGGCCTGGGGCATGAAGTTACGGTAGTAGAAGTCGACCCGCGACGCCTGGCCGTTTTACAGCAGGGGGATGTCCCCTTCAGTGAACCCGGCCTGGCGCCCCTGGTGAAGCAAAACTATACGAACGGCCGCCTGTCCTATACCGCCGACCTGATTAGCGGGGCTGCCGCCGCTGAAGTGATAATCATCGCCGTCGGAACGCCGCCCCGGCCGGATGGCGTACCGGACCTGGCGGCTTTTAATTCCGTTGTTACCGCCCTGCCTTCCTTACCACCGCGCCGGCGGGTGGTAGCTGTTAAAAGCACGGTGCCGGTGGGTACCGGCGATGCCCTGGATGCCTTTCTCCAGCAGCAGTCCCCTCCCGGCCGGTGGCAGGTAGTCGCCAACCCCGAATTCCTGCGCCAGGGAGCGGCCATTAAAGACACCCGCGAGGCCGACCGCATCGTCATCGGTGCCGGCAACCCGGAAGCCGCCCATGCTATCGTAAAACTCTACAGTCCCCTGAACCGGCC
>DFYS01000152.1:6065-8331 GCA_002383405.1 Moorella sp. UBA4076 | reverse complement strand
GGCATCGGCATGGACCACCGCATCGGTCCGGCCTTCTTGAAGGCAGGCATCGGTTTCGGCGGCTCCTGTTTACCCAAGGACCTGGCCGCCCTGCTCGCCCTGGGTACCAGCCTGGAACAGGCGCTGCCCCTGACCAGGGCCGTGGTCCAGGTGAATGAGGAGCAGAAGCTGCTGCCGGCCCGTTACCTGGAACAACTGCTGGGTGACCTGACCGGGAGTAAGCTTACCCTGCTGGGTCTAACCTTCAAACCGGGGACCGACGACCTGCGGGCCGCCCCGGCCCTCGATTTGCTGCCTTACCTGGTCAACAAAGGTGCCCAGGTGACGGCCTATGACCCCGAAGCCCGCGCCCGGCAGCAGGCAGCCTGTAGTTTTACCGGTGTAACCGTATTTGATGACCCCTATAAAGCGGCCGCCGGTACGGACGCCATCCTCCTCCTGACGGAATGGCCGCAATTCAACCGCCTGGACTGGCGCCGCCTGCAGCACCTGGTTAATAAGCGATTGGTGCTGGATGGCCGCAATTGTCTGGAAGGGACGCTTGTCGAGGAATACGGTTTCCTCTATATCGGTGTTGGCCAGAAAAACTATTCCCTGCAGCGGGCGCGCGCAATCT
This sequence comes from Moorella sp. UBA4076, assembly GCA_002383405.1. GTDB lineage: Bacteria > Bacillota > DSM-521 > Neomoorellales > Neomoorellaceae > Neomoorella. The sequence continues at coordinate 7,715 of DFYS01000152.1, read as the reverse complement.
GGCTGGCGGGAGAAGCCGCCCCGCCTGCCGGCGCCGCCGCCGTCACGCGCGCTGCTGTGTGAGCGGGAGCACTACTGGAGTTTAGCGGACGCCTGTGCCGCCGGCGCGCTCGCTTCTTCCGGACCCACAACATCTCATTTCGGGGGGGTTCCAGCAATGCGGATAGCCTTTTTTACCGACACCTATTTACCCCAGGTTAATGGTGTTACCAGGACCCTGGAACGCCTGCGGTTATTTCTGGAAGAACAGGAATGGGAGGCCATGGTTTTCGCCCCGGAGGTCCCCGGGAAACGTCCGCTCTCCGGCCGGCCCCCAATACCAGGCCAGCGTAAAGCAGGGGTTTTTTACCCGGACCGGCCCCTCAGCCGCACCGGGCGCTGCTGGAGTATCCCGGTACCCTTTTATCCCCAGATGCGCCTGGGCTTTCCGGCCCCCGAGCTCTTCAATACCCTGCAGGAATTCAAACCCCACCTCATCCATCTGGTAACGGAATACTCTCTGGGGGTGGCAGGCTTGCGCTGGGCCAAGCGCCTGAATGTGCCGGCGGTCTCATCTTTTCACACCGATATTCCCGGTTATCTTACCTATTACGGCTTCCCCTTCCTGACGCCGGTGGCCTGGAATTACCTGACATGGTTCCACCGCCAGTGTCAGGTTACCTTTTACCCCTGCCGCGGGACCGGCGACGCCCTGGCGGCGCGGGATATCCCGCGCCTGGTTTACTGGGGCCGCGGTATTGATCCGAACCTGTTTAACCCGAAACATAGGGATGAGAATATAAAGCGGCGCTTCGGCCCCGGCCCCTTGCTGCTCTACGTGGGCCGCCTGGCCGCCGAGAAGGAACCGGAGGTGGCCATGGCCGCCCTGGCCCGCATCCGCCAGCAGTACCCGCAAGCAAAACTCCTCATGGCCGGGGACGGTCCCCTGGGGGCCAACCTGCGACGCCAGACCCCGCCCGGCGTCGTCTTTCTGGGCCTGGTCCAGGGCGAGGATTTGAGCCGGCTGTATGCCTCCTGCGACCTCTTCCTCTTTCCTTCTACTACGGAAACCTATGGCAATGTCATCCTGGAAGCCATGGCCTCGGGATTGCCGGTGGTGGCTCCTTTGAGCGGCGGCATCGCTGAAAACCTGCGGCCCGGTTATAACGGCCTCGAGTGCGAGCCCCACTCGCCGGCGGCCATGGCCCGCGCTGCGCTGACCCTGCTGGAGAACCGGCCGCTGCGCTTGCAAATGGCGGCCCAGGCGCGCCGCCACGCTGAAAGCCGCACCTGGACCAGGGCGCTGGCCCCGGTTATCGAAACCTACGAGCAGGTCCTGGCGGAAAGATATCCCCTCTGTCAGGCCAGCTAATCCGGACTGCCGGTTATGGTGGCAACACCCACCGGCGACCCAGCATACCCATCAGGGAGCGAGCCCCCGGGCAGGGAGCGAGCCCCCGGGGCTAAAAAGTCTGGCGATACCAGCAGCAGGATGAAAAGAGCGTGGGCCGCCTTGAGTATCAAGAGCGGGTGAGGCCCNNCCCTCGGAAACAGCGCGGCCATAAGTTTTACGGCCCGAAGGGCTTTAAGTATGCCGCGCCCGCGACCTGCGAGCGAAGGGCAAGGATTAAGGGCGAGAAGTGGCTCCTGCAGGGGACCGGCCCCATCTCGG
>DFYS01000152.1:0-6013 GCA_002383405.1 Moorella sp. UBA4076 | reverse complement strand
CCCACCAAAAATGAGGCGCATAATATCAGGAACTTTCTGGCATCATTGCCGGACTACGTCCCGCTGATTATCATTGATGATAGCGATGACGACACGGTCGCCGTGGTGCAGGAATGCCGGCCGGATAATACCGTTATTATCACCGCAGCCGGCGGTGTTGCCCGTAAAAGGCAGCTGGGGGCCGAAGCCTGCCCCACCCCCTGGCTTTTATCCACCGATGCCGATATCCTTTTCCCGNNTTTACCGCCGGCCAGGTCTTTTTAAGCCACCTGGGTATTCCCGCTGCTTCAGGGTCCAACATGGCCGTGCGCAAAGACGTCCTCATGGCTGCCGGCGGCTATAACGTCAACCTCACCTGCAACGAGGATACCGACCTGGCGCTGCGGCTCGCCCGCGCCGGCTGNNGGCTGCCGCCTCACCTGGGCGCCGGATCTGCCGGTGTACAACACCGACCACCGCCGCCTGCGCCGCGGTGCCCTGTGGCGGCTGGCCCATATCGTGGCGCGGGGGAGCATCATTTATTTGAATTTATATCTACCTTTGCCGGCCTGGCTGGTCAATTCCAGCTGGGGCTACTGGCGCTGAGCGGGCCATGGCTGCGGGCCGGCGGGTGGGGTGGTTGCAGGTCCTGGCTGCCACCCTGGAGTATTTCTCCCTCCTCCCGACGTTTATCTTTATCAGTGAATATTTGCCCCTGGAAAGGTGGCAGGGGGCGCCGGGGCTGACCGGCAGGGTGGCACGCTTTTTTTCTCATGCCCGCCCGCTGCCGCTGCCCTGGCCCTGGCGCCGCCTCCTGGCCCGGCTGGTACCCGGCTATGACCCTTACCTCCGCACATGGCTGAGGGCAGCCGGCAGTGAGGATCTCATCCAGCGATACCGGCAGATCAGGTTGAAGATTTCCGATTTAATCCGGCAGCACCGATGGCTGGAGGCCTACGTTTATTTCTGGTCCACCCGGCGTTCCGCCACCAGCCGCAGGCTGCTGCTGCCTCTGTATACCTGCCTGGGGGGGAAGAAGCGGCCGGTATTGAGCACCATGGCCATCTTTGCCTGGAGCGGCCTGCTCCACGCCCTCTGGCAGCCCCTCTGGCCCGTGTACCTTTTCCTCTGGGCCCGCGGCCGCGGCGATGCCGCCGTCCTTTTCGGCGGTATCTGGCTGGCATATACCCTGCTCGGCCTGCCGGTGGCCTGGCACCACTGGCGGGAAAAAGGGTCGGGAAAACCGGGTAACAAGCAGGGCTATATTATCTAAAATATCTTTGCAAATAACCTGTGAAGTTTTCTCAGGGGCTGCTACTTGCCTGGCTGGCAGGGCTATGATAAAATTACGCTAAACAGCAGCAAACGCTCCATTGGATTGGGAGGAGCCGCTCATGACAGTGTGCTGTCCTCACTCTCACATCTCATGAGGGAGGTGCTTTCATGCCCCAGATCAGGCCTGTCTCCGATTTGCGCAATAACTTTGCTGAGATTTCAAAAATCGTCCATGAAAGTAATGAGCCGGTGTTTCTTACCAGGAACGGCTACGGCGATATGGTTGTTATGAGTATTGAAAAGTACGAAGCAATCGAGCTTGCCAATGAGATTTTCACTAAACTCAACGAAGCCGAATTGGAGGTCCGCACTACCAACGATAGATACAGCCATGCCGAAGTCTTCGCGAAGGTCAGGGAACAGGGCCGCATCTAGATGGAAAGGGATGCATACCCGTTGCGCTGCCGTACCAGGATATGGTTTTCACCGCGGCTGATAGCGGCCCGCCAGACAGCCATATCCCTGCTCCCGGCCGGCAACAGGTTGATTACCCGGCCTACCTGCCAGAAGATGTGGGCATCGCTTCCCCCCACCAGGGGCAGGTCCAGGCGCCGGGCCAGGTCAGCCACCGCAGCAGACCTCTCCAGCTCGCGGGCGTTGATTTCCAGGGCGTCCAGCCGCCGCAGCAGGTTTTCCGGGAGATGGGCCAGTTGCCGTCCCGGCCGGAAGGGATGGGCACCCACGGTGAGCATTCCCAGGTTGTTTGCCGCTCCCAGGAGGTCTTCCAGGGGCGGCCGGTGGTCGTGCCCGGACGGCCAGCTGCCCAGGCAGCTTTTCAGGTCCAGGAGGTCCGCCGGCGTCCCCAGGACCAGGATGTCGGCCGCTTCGGCCACCGTTATTTCGCAGCCGGCCAGCAGCTGCAGGTCCTGCCAGCGCCAGCCGTTATCATCGAGAAAGCTGAAAACCTCCCAGAAACCGGGGATGTCAGCGTGCTCAGTAATGGCCAGCCGGTCCAATCCCAGCTGCCGGGCCCGCCGGCAAATCCCGATCAACCATTGCCGGCTCCAGGGCTGCCGTCCCAGGAGCCGGGTATGGCAATGCAATTCCACCTTGATACCCGCCACAATCCTTCCCTCCTGCATCTCACCACCTGAAGGTGGTTTTTTGGTGGTTTTTAACCTGCCGATGCTTGCCCTGTAAAAATCCCTTCGCTATTTTTCTGGTGGAAGGTCTTCTGCTTCTGGTCCGCCAATCGGGCTGAATTATCGGACGAAGTTCTTACTGCGGTCTCGGGCGGCGCTGAATCACAGGTAACAGACGAAGGCGGCTTCTGGCAGCAGGATCACACCAAATAAGCAGTTCTATTTTAGCACACCCGCGTAAAGACTGGATTAACAACGGGTTATTTTTCGTAACTGCTCAGGCCACCCCTATTCTAAAAGCCGCCCTGGCGCTACCTGCCGTCAGGATCATGAATCCGTCCAGCCATCATTTCGGCTTTCCCGGCTATTGCTATCGAGATGACCGCCAGGCAGGTTGAGCAGTTACTATTTTTCTCCTGTTTATAGCGGATCAGGGCAGGGAACTGCCAGCCGGCCTGCTCCTATGACGCCCGCAGTTTTAACCCGGAGCGTAATTCTGATCGGGCCGGAAGGGTTGCCCTGGAGCGATTCCAGGGCAATAATATTATCGGAGCAGGGAAAAGTTGTTTACTGACGAAAAATCATTTAGAATATCGATTAGACGCCTGCACCGCAGACGACGCACCAATTCGGCACAACGCTATTCTCAGCGCGGATAACTGCCGGCGGCCGGGTATGGGCCGGGCGGGCGCCAGGATACGGCCGGCGAGCCCTACTTCCAACATCTCATTCCGGAGGAGCCATTCATGGGGCGAATGCCCCACAAGCGAATGGGAGAGAACAGAGGCAGGCCAACTTAAATCAGGAACTGGCGCAGCCAGTTCCCACGGTCCTCCTGCCTCTTGTCTTCTGCAACTATTTTCGGAGGAAAAAAGAGTGACAGGTACAGGTATCTACAAGCAGGGTGTCAGTGCTGTTATCCCGGCTTACAATGAGGCTGCCACTGTCGGCCAGGTGATCGATGTTTTGCGCCAGGTCCCCGCCATTATCGAAATCATCGTCGTCAGCGACGGTTCCGAAGACACCACGGCGGCAGTAGCCCGCCGCCACGGGGCGCGGGTGATTGAGCTGGCCGTAAATGCCGGTAAAGGAGCGGCCATGGTCACCGGGGCGCGCCGGGCGCGGGAAGAAGTGCTGCTCTTTCTGGATGCCGACCTGGCCGGGCTGACCCCGGCCCATGTCCACGACCTTATCGCCCCGGTCCTGGCCGACACTACCGATATGACGGTAGGTATTTTCAGCCAGGGACGATCGCTCACTGACCTGGCCCAGGTAGTAGCCCCCCACCTTTCCGGACAACGGGCGATACGGAAAAAGTTATTTCTTACCACCGGGGCTGAAAAAAGCCGCTTCGAAGTTGAAGTGCTGATAAACAGTGAAGCGCGGGCACGGGGATGGCGGGTGCAAAGAATTCCCCTGGCTAACATGACCCATATCATGAAAGAAGAAAAGCGGGGGTTGTACCGGGGTGTTCTTTCCCGGCTGGGGATGTATAAAGACATCGCCGGGTTTTTCCTGCGTTTGACGCGCAAAAAACTAAAGACACGGCCCGTCGCCATTTTTCTTTTGCTGCTTTTAAATGCCGCAGTCCTGAACAGGCCGGAATAGTCCACAGCGGCAACACCGGTATTGTTGCTGCTGTACAGGCAGGTCGCCGTGACGTTTTGACGGCTGCCGCCGGGGAAAACAGCGGCAGCCTCCAGGTGCTGGCTCTGGCCTTTAGCCAGGCTCGATATCTCCGCCCGCACCTCCAGGTTTGCCTCCAGTTCGCGGGGCTCGTTTGTTGCCATGCAAGAGGATTCGCTGGCGTAAGGCCGCCACATCCGTCCGGATGCCGCCGGGGAACAATTGTTACCTGGGCAGCAGCTATCAGGTCACCGTAGTTAAGCCTTTTCAGACAAATACAACGGTGTCGCCATTGCAGCAGGGAAAATATGGCATTGACAGCTACCTGCATCCCGTGTTAGAATAGTATAGAAAAACTTAATACCGCCAGCGCTGAATCCCTGAACAGGGGAACGGGGGAACCAATTTTGGGGTGAATCGCCGTCCCGCGGTAAACTCTGGGGACTGGTCGCAGTCCGCAGGGCGGAAAAACGGGGCGGGGTAGGGTTAGCTTTCGACCCGAACCCGGCAGCTAACTTCGTAAGCGTGGAAAGAGTAAGGGGCATTGCCCCTGTAGCTTCCATGCCTTTAAACCCCGGTGTCAGCCGGGGTTTAATGTTAATCTGATGGAAGGAGGAAGGATCAATGAGCGTCCACCTGTACAAAGGGAGGTTGATGAGTAGCGAAGCCAGGCGCGAAATCGGCCTGCAGCGGGCCGCCGAGTTAAAGGGAAGGATCCTCGATTACCTGGAAGCCAGGGACGATATTCCCAGTGGTTTGGAAAAAGCCACGGCAGCAGAGATCGACGCCGGCAGGCGGCGCATTATGGCTTATTTCGGCGCCGGCGAGGCTGACTGGGAAGACTGGCGCTGGCAGCTCACCCACCGTATTACTACTGTTGATGTCCTGGAGGAACTGCTGCCCCTGACGGCAGCAGAGAAGGAAGGCATCCGGCGGGTTGAACGTACCTACCGCTGGGCCGTTTCGCCTTACTATCTTTCCCTCATGGGCCGGGATGCCACCTGCCCCATCCGCCGCCAGGCTTTACCTGATGCTGCCGAACTGGAAGATAATACCGGCATCCTGGATCCGATGGATGAAGAACTGACTTCGCCGGCACCGGCTATTACCCGCCGCTATCCCGACCGTTTGATTATCAACGTTACCAACCAGTGCGCCATGTACTGCCGTCATTGCCAGCGGCGGCGCAATATCGGCGAGTTGGACCGTGGCCGCAGCCGCCGCGAGCTGGAGCAGGCGCTGGCGTATATCCGCCGCAATGAAGAGATCCGCGATGTACTGGTTACCGGCGGCGACGCTTTAATGCTCAGCGACGCCATGATTGACTGGCTCTTGACCGAACTGGACCGGATCCCCCATGTCGAAATTAAACGCCTGGGCACGCGGGTGCCGGTGACTTTACCCCAGCGAATTACCCCGGAGCTGTGCCGGATACTGTCCCAGCACCCGCCCCTTTATCTCAACACCCAGTTCAACTACCCGCGGGAGGTAACAGCAGCCGCCAGAGCGGCCTGCGACCGTCTGGTGCAGGCCGGGGTGGTCCTGGGCAACCAGGCGGTTTTATTAAAGGGCATTAATAACCATCCCTTTATTATGAGGAAGCTCAACCAGGAGTTGCTGAAAATACGGGTGCGGCCCTATTATATCTTCCATGCCAAGCCGGTTAAAGGCACGGCCCACTTCATTACCTCTATCGCCGAGGGCATGGAAATCATGGAGCAGCTGCGGGGGTATACCTCCGGCCTGGCCGTGCCCACGTATATAGTCAACGCCCCCCACGGCCTCGGCAAGACTCCTATCCTGCCCCAGTATGTCCTGGCCCGTAACGACCGGCAGGTTGTCCTGCGTACCTGGGAAAAGCGCACCCTCTTTTACCCTGACACCGGCCACCGTGATGAGGAACAACCAGCTGGAGCATAAACAAAAAGCGCCGGGCTAACCCCGGCGCTTTTGCAATATAATTAATAACCCATAGGCCAGACATTGCTTTT
>DFYS01000028.1 GCA_002383405.1 Moorella sp. UBA4076 | reverse complement strand
TCTACTTTCTCTTGACATAGCACATATATACCCTATCTTTTTTGAGAAAAGGATTCTTTTTACCCCGGAGCGAAAAATGGTAAAATAGAAATTAACATAGCAAACCGGGCAAAGGAGCCCCCGTTGCGCTTGCGGGCGTGACGAGGGTTTTGCCTTCAATAAAGGGTGAAATTGCCTTTGCCCGGAAGGGGAGGGGTTTTTGTGTGGTACATAGCGGCCGTCTTGATTGGATTGGCGGCGGGTATAGCGGCCTGGTGGTGGTGGCCGGCTCCGGTCGGGACGGTGACGGCGGCACTGGCGGCCACATTGGCGTCGGTGATCGTTTGTTTTGCCCGGGCCGCCATCCGGTGCCGGTGGTTGACCGGTGAGCTGACTGCCCTGGAGCAGGTAGTGGCAGGCAGGGCGGTCTTAACGGGCGGCCTGTTGCCGCCTGGTGCGCGTGAGACACCGGAGAAGGTCTGCCGGCAGGCCGGGATGATGCTCGCCCTCGCCCGGGATTACCAGGTGACGGCCGGTCAGGTGGCCGCCGCTGTGGAACAAATGTCCCTGGCCGGCCGGAATGCCCAGGAAGCTGTGGCTACCTTTGTAAAACTACAGGAAGCCGCCCTGGCCATTTCCAGTCTGGGGCGGACACTCAACCATGAGGCGGAGGAAAACCGGCGGTCGGTGGAGGAATGCCAGGAGGTGCTCCAGGGGGTACTGGGGGCCATCAACCGCATCCGCGCCGATTCATCCCTGGTGGCCGGGGAGATCGGCGCGTTGAGCCAGGCCGTGAACCGGGTAGATGAAATTGTGGCCGGTATCGGCCAAATTTCCCGGCATACCCGGTTGCTCTCCCTCAATGCCGCCATTGAAGCGGCNNGAAGTGAAAAACCTTTCGGACCGTACCCAGCAGGCGGTGGAGGAAACCGAAGCCATCCTGGAGGGGATCAAAGAAAAGGTAGCCCGGGTGGTAACCCAAATCAAAGCTGGCGATGAAGGGATTGCCGCCGGGGTGGAGGAAACGGGTCACATCAAGGAAAGCATTGCCAGCATTGACCGGGGCATAACCGCCATGAGCGGAAGGGTTGGNNGAGGCCTACCAGGAAATCGAGGGTTACCTGCAACAGGTGGGGGCCGCTGTGGAGGTTCTGGAAGGCAGTTTTAACAGCATACAGAAGGTGGGAGAGATGATGACCGAGGTGGCCAGGCTGGTGGAAAAAAACGCGGCGTCCGTTGAAGTGGCGGGGGNNCCCGCCGGTAGAAGAAGCGCACGTGGAACCGGTTATGGCCGCTTTGCGGAAACTGGCCGCCCGCCGGGAAATCCGGCAACTGGATCCGGCTATCCACGCTTCTCTTCTGCAGGAATGGCTAAACCAGGTGCCCGGCGTGGAAGCGGTCTATTCCAATCGTTCCGACGGCACTTTTGTCTTTTCGCAACCACCGGCCGCCCTGGCCAATGCCCGCATCAGGCCTTGGTGGCAAAGNNGCCATGGCCGGCGAGGAATATATTTCCCCGGTCTATATTTCAGCCATCACCCGGCAACCCTGCCGCACTCTTTCTTTAGCCATACGGGATGAGGCGGGACAGATTACCGGGGTGCTGGCTGCGGATATCATTTTAAAAACAGATGCTCCGGAGGGAACTCTTTTGTAAGTGGAATCATATATCTATTAGAAGATATTATGGCCGAATTATATTTCCGGAAAAAAGTGGATAAGGGGCTCCAGCAGTTAAAAGCGGGCCAGGTCCTGCCCCATGACCAGGCCAGAGAGCGGATGCAAAGATGGCTCGAATAGTTTGGTCCCCCGAAGCCCGGCTATCGCATGATATATCGTAACTACTCAGCCCACCCCAAGAAAATAAAAAATGTAACTGCTCAGCCTACCTGGCGGTCATCTTGATAGAGCAATAGCCGGGAAAGCCGATATGATGGCTGGACGGGCTCGTGATCCCGACGGCAGGTAGCGCCAGGGCGGCTTTTAGAATAGTGGTGGCCTGAGCAGTTACGATTAAACTACAAGAAATCGTCTAACCCCGGCGGAGGTTCAATGGGCGGTATAAATAGTGCTACAACTAATAAACGCCGGTGGACATCGTAGGTTACACCCTGGCGTTCAGGTTATTAAATGCGGGGTGTAGCAGAGATTTCCTATGGAAAATTTTACAAGGCGCGGCCAGGATTTTCCTGATTTTCCATCTACGCTTATGTTATCATAGAGGCAAATACCGGAACTGCGGCAATTGGCCCGCTTGCTGGAACTGGAGACGGTAGAACTCTAAGGACAGGGTAGATTATGACCGAAGCAACAGAGAGAGGAATCTCCCTTCCCGCCGCCCTGGCAGCCACCCTCCCGGCCATACTGGCTTTAGTAGCGGCAAGCCTTGCCGGCTTGCCGCTACAAATTCCCTTTTTGCTGGGGATATTTTTAGCCGGGGTTGTTGGCAGGCGCTCTGGCTACCGGTGGGTGGATATTGAAGGGGCTGCTTTGCAGGGCATGGGCCAGTGCACCTTTGCCCTGTTAATTTTAATGCTGATTGGCGCCACCATCGGTGTCTGGATCGCGGCGGGTATTATCCCGACCTTTATTTACTACGGCCTGCAATGGCTGTCGCCGCGTTTTTTCCTGGCGGAGGCCTGTCTGCTGACCTTTTTGATGGCCCTGGCTACCGGTTCCGATGCTGGTGCCTTTGGGACTATCGGGGTGGCCCTGCTGGCTATCGGCCACGGCCTGGGGATACCGGTACCTGTCACGGCCGGGGCGGTGACTGCCGGCGGTGTCGCCGGGCATATCATTTCACCGTTGAGCGACCTGTCGGCGATAGCTATTAGTACCAACGGCGGCAGTTTGCCGGACCTGGTCAAGCTCTTTACCCGCCGTGTATTACCGGCTGTGCTGATCAGCCTCTTTTTCTACAGCCTGTACGGTTTTTTCTGGCACGGACAGGTGAACGGTGCCGCCGCTGGCAGCCTGCTGGCCGCCCTGCCCGAGCTCTTCGTCATCAGTCCCTGGTTGCTTACACCGGTAATTGTCCTGTTTATCTTGATTATCCTGCGGGTGCCCCTGGTACCGGCGCTGGGGCTAAATCTATTGTTGTCGGCAATAGTAGCCATGGTCGTCCAGGGGATAAATTTCGAGGACGTCATCCGGTTTATGAGTACCGGGTATACCACTCCTGCCGGCAATGAGCTGGCTGCTATGCTCAATAGAGGCGGGATCATCAGTTTCGGTAATATTATTGAGCTCATTCTCCTGGCTTCGGCCTGGGCAACTGTGTTGCAGCATATCGGGGCGCTGGAGTTTTTGCTGGGCCGCCTGGCCGATTGGCAGTTGTTAAGAGGCAGGTTGCGCGCTACCGCTACTCTGCTGGGTATCCTGATGTCGCTGCTGACCTGTGCCATCATCCCGGCCATCCTGGTGCCCTCGCTCTGGCTGAAAGACCGCTACGCCGCGGCAGGCTACCGGCCGGAGCACCTTTCCCGCGACCTGGTGGAAGGCTCCTTTGCCGTTGCCGTCCTGGTGCCCTGGACCAATCTCAACTTTATTGCCCTGGGAACCCTGGGCGCCGGCGCTTTCCAGACCGCACCTTATAATCTCTTTGCGTGGATAATAATAATCATGGGCCTGGTCGCTGGATGGCGCCGCCAGGCGGTTGAAGTCATATCTAATGACCGACCATAGCCACCGCAAGCCTCCACTTTAGGGCCGGGGATATGGCGGCTTGATAGGATGGCAATTTGGTGTCTGCTCAGCCAAGCTGGCGGTTAGCCGATCGCAATAGCCCGAAAAGCCCATCGATGGTTGGCCAAGTTTGTGGTCCTGATGATAGGTGGCGCCAGGGTAGCTTGAGAATAGTGGCGGCCTGAGCAGTTACGCAATTTGTTGCAGTCCCAAATACTGACGGAAGGGAAGTGCGCCAATGCCGGTTAAACTGGGAGTGGGGATGCTCGGTTACGGCTTTATGGGCAGAGCCCATACCAACGCCTTTAAGAAGGCCGGCTATATTTTTTACCCTTTGCCGGCGGAAACGGAGTTGGTAGCTATCTGCGGCCGCAATGAGGCTGGTGTCCGCGAAGCCGCCGCCCGCTACGGGTACCAAAAATGGACCACTGACTGGCAGGAGATGGTCGCCGACGAAGATATCCATATCTTCGATAACACCGGTGCCAATGATATCCACTGCGAACCAAGTGTAGCCGCTCTCCGGGCCGGCAAGCACGTCATCGTCGAAAAGCCCCTGGCCCTGAATCTGGCCGAGGCGCGGCGGATGTACCAGGCGGCTGTAGAAGCGGAAGGCAGGGGCCAGAAACATATCGTCGCCTTCAACTACCGCTTCGCGCCGGCGCTGCGCCTGGCGCGGCGGATTATTGCCGAGGGGCGACTGGGGAGGATCTATCAATTCCGTTCCGCGTATCTGCTGGAACGCTTATCTGACCCCCTGGTTCCTTTTTTCTGGCGCTTAAGTAAAGATAAAGCCGGTTCGGGCGCCCTGGGCGATCTGAATTCCCATGCCATCGATATGCTGCGTTTTCTGCTGCAAACGGAAGTGCAGTCCGTGCAGGCCTGGAACCATACCTTCAACTGCCAGCGGCCCGATGGCAGCGGTCAGATGTGTACGGTGGATGTGGACGACGCCTCCCTGATGTGGGTCAGGCTGGACAATGGGGCGATGGCTTCCCTGGAGGCCAGCAAGGTGGCTACCGGTTATAAAACGATGTGGCGGCTCGAGGTCCACGGCAGCGAGGGTGCCCTGGTGTTCGACCTCTCGCGGGGGAACGAGCTGCAGTTTTATAGCAAAAGCGATTCCCTATATCTCCAGGGCATGCGCACCATTCACGTATTGGAGCCGGAGGCCCATGACTACGCTAAATACTGGTGGCCGCGCGGTCACAACCTGGGCTGGGAGCACTATCACATCCATATGATTGAGCACTTCCTGCGCTGTATCGCTACCGGAGAAGATGTGGCCCCCTGGGGTGCCACCTTTGCCGACGGTTTGCGCTGCCAGGAAGTCATGGAGGCTGCTCTCACGGCCAGCGAAAAGGGCGGCTGGGTGGAGATAGAACATACCCTGCCCGTATAAGAAACGTTTGGGAGCTAACACTGGAGCGTAATTTTTGTATTGCCGACCTTGTCGGCGGCCGTAAGATTGATAGCGATATACCTCTTAGCGACTGGCCGGTACTGGGCGTCGACCTCAACCGGCTGCGTTACAGCCTGACGGCAGAAGAAGATATCGTGCCAGGGAGATAGGCGCTATCTGTTCCCAAGAACTGGCCGCCACCTGTGTAAACGTTAACCCTGGGATGACGGAGTGGGAGATCCAGGCCGAGCTGGCCGGGAGACTGCTTAAATTTGGGGTGCGCCCGGCGGTTTTATTGGTCGGTACTGATGCACGCGCCCTTAAGTATCGCCACCCAGTACCAGCGGATAAAAAGCTGGAGCAATACGCTGTCATCGGCCTGGTAGGCGAGAAGGGCGGTCTGCATGTAGCCCTGACCCGGTCGGTTTATTTCGGTACCGTACCGGATGCTTTACAGCGGCTTTACGATGTGACTTTAAAGGTGGAAGCGGCATTCCTTGAGGTTAGCACGATTGGTGCCAGCAGCCGGCTGATTTTTGACCGGGGCCGGGCGGCTTATGCGGCTGCCGGTTTTCCCGACGAGTGGCAGCGCCACCACCAGGGCGGCGCTATCGGCTATGCCCCACGGGAATACCGGGCTGGCGAGGGTATCGAAGAAATCACTCAATCGAACCAGATGCTGGCCTGGAACCCGACCGTCCAGGGCACCAAATGCGAGGATACGGTGCTGGTGCGGGCAACCGGCGGACTGGAGTTTTTAACCTCCGTGCCGGCATGGTGGCCGGTGGCAGCGGTAGAGATTGGCGGACGTGAAGCAAAACGGCCCCTTATCCTGGAGAGGTAAAGCCGTAAGTTCAGGGACATAACCTTGTTGAAGTTAAATTTAGGGAAATGCTGGTTTATAATCTTATTTACGGGTATAATAAAGACAAAACTAAATTTCATGTACATGGAGGGGTTTTAAAGGTGGGAAGAATTGAATGCAATCCGGAAATTTTAGGTGGCAAACCGGTAATAAAGGGAACCAGAATAGCGGTTTATTTAATACTAGATCTACTTTCTGAGGGGTATTCATTTGTGGATATTGTTAAACTCTATCCACATTTGACTATAGAAGATATTAAAGCCTGCATAAGATATGCCGCCAAATTGTGCCGGGCGGGGGAGATAGAGGAGACATATGGGGCGGCCAGCAATGCTTAAATTCTTAACCGATGAGAATATTTATCCTTCTACAATAGAACTACTACGGTCCTATAGTCTTGATGTTATAGATATTAAAGAATTGGGGTTAGCAGGTATAAGTGACCGGGAAATAATGGATTTCGCTAAAAAAGAAGGTAGAATCGTTATTTCATTGGACCTGCATTTCGCTAATATTTTTCTTTTTCCTCCCAATGAGTGCCCTGGTATTATCGTAATACGCATAAAGCCGGCGGTGCCGAGAAAAGTAGATAGAGCGGTGGAAGATTTTTTGCAGCGAATAGACCTCAAGAAAATTGAAAAGTCGTTGGTAATTATTAGTGAAGATAAGTTTAGAATAAGAAGGTAGATAATCTTTACGCTTCTGGAATAGGCCTCAATGACGGGTGTCATTGAGGCCTATTGATTCAGATAGCCCTATCACTTAATTGTCGCGGGCACCATTGGTGGCCCTGGCGATGAGGGCCAGGGTTTTTGAGTATTTAGCAGCCTGATACCATCCTGGTCCGGTAACGCATAGTATATAAGGAAATAACTTCCGGGAGGGCTGAGCATGGCCGAAGCGCAAAATTTCTGGCCGCCGCAGCCGGTGGTGCCTGCAGGGGGGCACCAGTTACCGCCTTTACCTTATCCCTATAATGCTCTGGAACCGGTCATCAGTGAAAGGCAGCTGCGTATTCATCACGACCGCCACCACCTGACCTATGTCGAGGGGCTTAACAAGGCGGAGATTAAACTCGTGGAAGCGCGGCAGAAGGGCGACTTTTCCCTGGTGAAGCACTGGGAGCGCGAGCTGGCCTTTCACGGGTCGGGCCATATCCTGCATAGCATCTACTGGACGGTGATGAGCCCCTGGCCGGGAGGCGGGCCGGGGAGTTTACTGCGGGAGAAAATAAGCGGTTATTTTGGTAGCATGACGGCCTTCCAGGAGCAGTTTATACAAGCTGCTATTGATGTGGAAGGCTCCGGCTGGGCTATTTTAATCTGGCAGCCAGCCTGGGGCCGCCTGGAGATCTTGACCGCAGAAAAACACCAGGATTTAACCCAGTGGGGTGGGATTCCTATCCTGGTGCTGGATGTCTGGGAGCATGCCTATTACCTGGATTACCAGAACCGGCGCGCCGACTATGTCAAGGCTTGGTGGCAGCTGGTCAACTGGCCGGAGGTAGAACGGCGTTTACAATTTTCTTTAGCGGTTCAGGTACCTCTCACTAATTCTCCTTAATATTTCCGTTAGATTTGGTTCTGCAATATTTTCTTCCTACTTTGCGTAGATCATTGGAATTAAGGGCCTATTGACTGGCAAAAACCCGGTAGCTGACATCCGGGAAGATATTATTATCCTCTTCCAGGGCCTGTATCTTCTCCTGGTCCAGCTCGTTTTTATCCACCGCCCGGGTGAGATCCCAGAAATTCAGCAAATGCTTTTTCGTCCGGCCCACGGCGTAATCGACCATGGTGCCGGTTTTCATGATAAAGGCCCAGTCGCTGCTCTGAGCGACCAGGAGCTCGCGGGCGGCCTGGTTTAAAGCGCGCAGCAGCAGGCCTTCAGCACTGCGATGCTGGTTGGCCAGGCGGATCATCTCCGCCGCGGCATGGTGCAGGTGGCGGTAGATCCAGTCATTGGACCCCTCCAGCCAGACGTCGTTGTAACCGTTGTTACCCCAGCTGGACATACAGGGCGTGGCCGGCTGGTTGACGGGAAAACGCTCCAGGTACTCGCTGGGGGTAATAAAAGTAAAGGGTCGGTGGGCGAGGCTGGCCACCTGGCGAAAGAGGGATTCCAGCCACTGCGGTCCCTCAAACCACCAGTGGCCGAAGAGCTCGGCGTCGTAAGGACACACAATCAGAGGCGGCCGGTCCATATAGCCGGCCAGGTAGTTAACCTGCTGCTCCCGGTTAAATAAAAAGTTGCCGGCGTGGGTATGGGCTTTGTTGCTTGCCCACTCCGGGACGTAGGGCTCTTTATAATTGGATTTACTGGTGATGCGATAGTATTTCATCCCCGTATCCAGGCGCAGGCCCGAAGGGTGAATGTAAGGCTTGATATACTCAAAATCCAGGTCGTAGCCGATATCGCGGTAAAACTCTCTATAGTCGACATCCCCTGGATAGCCCTCCTGGGCGCTCCATACCTGCTCCGAGGATTCCAGGTCACGGCCGAAGGCCGCCACTCCCGCCGGGGTATAGACAGGGGCGAAAATGCTGTAGCGCGGCCGCGGCGTGGCGTAAAGGAGGCCGTGGGCGTCGACGAAGAAGTATTTGATGCCGTAGTCTTTTAAAATGGCATCATCGCCGGGGTTATAGGCGCACTCCGGCAGCCACAGGCCTGCCGGCGGTCGGCCGAAGAGGCGGCGGTGGTTGTTGACAGCCACTTCAATCTGCGCCCGGACGACCTCCCGCTGCAGGCCGATTAGCGGCAGGTAGCCGTGGGTGGCGGCGCAGGTGATTATCTCCACGTTGCCGCTATCCTGGAGCTCCCGGAAGGCGTTAATCAGGTTGCCGCCGCTGGCGAGGTAAGTACGGTAGATTTTTTCAAAAAGGTCCTGGTACATGCGGGCGACGATGTGGAAGCGCGGGTCGTTGCGGGTACGCCAGACCTCGCGGGCGGCCAGTTCCCGCAGGCGTTCCAGGTAGTGACAGTAGTGCTCCTGGACCAGGGTGTCGGCCAGCATAGCTGTCAGGGGCGGGCTCAGGGAGATAGTAATTTTGTAAGGCACCTGATCCCAGTTCAGGTGCTGGCA
>DFYS01000080.1 GCA_002383405.1 Moorella sp. UBA4076 | reverse complement strand
GCGAGAAGTGGCGCCTGAAGGAACCTGCCCAACCCCCAGTACAGTTAGTACATAGCTTCAGCGGAACGCTATTTTCAGGGCCGCCGTCAGGCGGATTTTTTATGGCTTTTTTTGGCGGCCCTGGAGGACTTTTACCTGTTCATGTGGAAATAATCTGGTAAACTAATTGGGAATGGGGATACGCCATGCGCGAGCTGGTGGATGAATTCCTTTACTACCTGGTAATCGAACGCGGCCTGGCCGAGAATACCCTGTCCTCCTATAACAGCGACCTGCAACAATTCCTGCAATACCTGGAGGGCGCCGGGGTAAAAAAGCTCAATGAAGTCAGCAGGGGTTTGCTGGTAGCCTACCTGGTTAAAATGCAGCAGGAAGGCCGGTCGCCGTCAACTATTTCCCAGCACCTGGCGGCCTTGAAATCCTTTTACCATTTTTTGTTGCGTGAAAAAGAGGTCGAAAACGACCCCACCGCCAATCTGGAATCCCCCCGGCAGTTCAAGAAACTGCCGCAGGTATTGACTGTTGATGAGATCAGCCGTCTCCTGCAACAGCCGCGGCCCGACAGGCCGGCGGGTTTGCGGGATAAAGCCATGCTGGAACTGCTCTACGCCACGGGGTTGCGGGTTTCGGAACTGATCGCCCTGAATGTCGATCAGGTTAACCTGGAAGGCGAATTCGTCCGTTGCCTGGGCAAGGGTTCACGGGAAAGGGTGGTACCGATGGGTCAGGTGGCCTGCTTTCACCTGCGGACATACCTGGCCCACGGCCGGGGGAAACTGATCAAGAAAACAACAGAACCGGCCCTTTTCGTGAATCAACATGGCCGGCGCCTTTCCCGCCAGGGTTGCTGGAAGATCCTGAAAGGGTATGCCCGCGCCGCCAATTTGCAAAAGGAGATCACCCCGCATACCCTGCGCCACTCCTTTGCCACCCATCTGCTCGAAAATGGCGCCGATTTGCGTTCGGTGCAGGAATTGCTGGGCCATGCCGACATCGGCACGACCCAGATCTATACCCACCTGACCCGAAAAAAAATCCGCGAGGTGTACGATAAAACCCACCCGCGGGCGTAGATTCGATTTTCCATTCAAGGCGGCACACCGCCACAACGAACGGGAGCAATGAGAGCCTCCCACATCTCGCCTTTCACCTCTCACTTCTCACTTCTTGTATCTTATTTCGGAGGAGCTACTCATGACAGTGTGCTGTCCCCGGCGAACAGGAGAAAATAGAGGCAGGCCAACTCTAATCAGGAACTGGCGTAGCCAGTTCCAACGACACTCTTGCTTCCTGCCTCTTGTCTCCTGCATCTATTTACGGAGGGGCAAATTATGATCTTCGATCGCGTCATTCTCATCGTTTTAGACAGCGTCGGCGTCGGCGCCCTGCCCGACGCCGATCAATATAATGACACCGGCAGCAATACCCTGGGCAATATCGCCGCCAGGGTAAACCTGCATCTGCCCAACCTGGCCCGGCTGGGGATAGGCAATATTATTCCCCTGACAGGTATCGCCCCGGTGGGCCGCCCGGCAGCCGCCTGCGGTAAAATGGCCTCCCGCGCCGCCGGCAAAGATACGACCAGCGGCCACTGGGAGCTGGCCGGGTTGATCTTGGAGCAGCCTTTTCCCCTTTACCCCCACGGTTTTCCCCCGGAAATTATTACGCCCCTGGAAAAAGCTATCGGCCGTCGCGTCCTCGGTAACAAGCCGGCCTCCGGGACGGAGATTATTGCCGAGCTGGGCGCTGAGCATATGCGTACCGGCTCCCCCATCGTATACACCTCAGCGGACAGTGTTTTCCAGATTGCCGCCCACGAAGAGGTCATCCCGGTAGCGGAACTCTATCGCTACTGCAAAATTGCCCGCCGGCTCCTGACGGGTGAACACGCGGTGGGGCGCGTTATCGCCCGGCCCTTCACCGGCGAACCAGGGCATTTTATCCGTACTGACCGGCGCCAGGATTTCTCTTTGGAACCACCGCGGCCCACCCTGCTTGATGCACTCAATGATGCCGGCCTGCCGGTCCTGGCGGTAGGTAAAATAAAGGATATCTTTGCCGGCCGGGGGATTACCCGCTGGATTCATACCCATGATAATATGGACGGCGTCGACCAGACCTGTAATTTCATGCGCGAGGGTGACCGCAGCCTGATTTTCGTCAACCTGGTTGATTTTGATATGCGTTACGGCCACCGTAATGACGTGGCCGGCTATGCCGCGGCCCTGGAAGCCTTTGACCGCCGCCTGCCGGAACTGATTGCGGCCTTAAATGAGGATGATGTCCTGATCCTGACAGCTGACCACGGCTGCGACCCCACCACCCCCAGCACCGATCACTCGCGGGAGTATGTCCCGCTTATGGTCTATGGCAATCGTATCCGGCCGGCGGCCGTCGGGGTGCGCCCCACCTTCGCCGACCTGGGGGCCACGGTGGCAGAACTGTTAGGCGTACCTTATCACCTGGACGGAGAGAGCTTTGCGGCAATATTGCTCAAGTAAGTTGCCGAAAGGGGATATTTGATGATGGAGAGCGCCATGGAGAAAGTAAAACAACAAATTACCCCTGTTTTGAAGCAGCATGGTGTTGTGCGAGCAGGTGTTTTCGGGTCCTTTGCCCGCGGAGATATCAAAAGGGGTAGTGATCTCGATTTGCTGGTTGAGTTACCAGAAGGGAAAAGCCTGCTTGATTTAGTGGATTTAAAATTGGCATTGGAAAAGGAGCTGGGAAGAAAAACGGATGTTATCACCTATCGCTCCCTGCATTCCCGGATAAAAGAAAGGGTGCTTAAAGAGCAGGTGAAGATCTTGTGAGTAAGGACGTCCGGGTTTTTATCGATCACATTTTGGAGAGCATACAGCTTATTTATGATTATACCGGCGAGCTTTCCTGCGAAGATTTTTTGGATTCATTGCAAATCCAGGATGCCGTAATCCGGCGGCTGGAGATCATCGGCGAAGCGGTGAAAAATATTCCCGCCGCCATCAGGAATAAATATCCCGAGGTACCATGGCGCCAGATAGCCGGAATGCGGGATGTGCTTATTCATGAATACTTTGGGGTAGATATGGAGTTGACATGGCGGGTAGTGCAAAAAGATTTACCTGTTCTGCAAGAAAAATTGGCAATGATGCGTGCAGAAATGGGCTAGTCTTTTGGAGGTGGTGTTATTAAGGCTGGTAGTTACAATTCATATTTTGGCCCTGTCGCTAATATAAGTGTAAGGAGAACAGGCCTGGTGAGGGGGCGGTGGGGTGCGCAAGATAGGAGTTTTGCTGCTGCTGGCCTTACTCCTGGCCCTGGGGATAGGGACGGGTATCCTGGGGGCTGCAGCTACGCCATCAACGGCAAGCGGGGAGGGCGCTTTACCGGCGAATGAACAACCAGCTCCGGCCACAGCGGCTGATAATCCAGCCGCGGCCATCAAACTGGACGCCAGGGGGGCCATCCTGATGGACCCCCAGACCGGAGAGGTCCTGTGGGAAAAAAACTCCCACCAGCGCTATTACCCGGCCAGTATGACCAAACTGATGACCATGGTGGTAGCCATGGACATGGTAGCCGGCGGCCAGGCCAGGCTGGATGAGCCGGTACAGGTAAGTGAGCGCGCCGAGAGTTTTGGTGGTACCGAAGTTTTTCTGGCGGTAGGTGAGACCTTCCCCCTGGAGCAGATGTTGATTGCTGTTGCCGTCGCCTCGGCCAATGATGCTTCGGTTGCCATCGCCGAACACCTGGCCGGCTCGGAAGAGGCCTATGTGGCCATGATGAACGCCAAGGCGAAGGAGCTGGGTTTAAAGAACACCCATTTTGTCAACTGTCACGGGTTCCACGATGACCAGCACTATACCTCTTCTTACGATATGGCCGTCATTGCCCGCTATGCCTTGAAGTATCCCAAAATCAGGGAATGGACCGCTATCAAGCAATACACCTTCCGTAAAGAGCCCCTGACCATCCTCGATACCACCAATAAAATGCTCTACTGGTACCCGGGGACTGACGGGTTTAAAACCGGTTTTACCGACGCTGCCGGGTTAAACCTGGTTTCCACGGTCGAAAGGGAGGGCTTACGTTTCATTGCCGTTGTCATGGGCGTGGAAACCCCGCGGGGGAATTTCACCGATTCCATGAAGCTCTATAACTGGGCTTATAAACAATGGGCTTTCCAGCAGCTGTACGCTCCCGGCCAGGTGGTGACCAGTATCCCGGTGGGCAAAGGCCAGGTCGATGCGGTAAAGGCTATTACCGCGGCCAAAGTGGGGGCTCGGGTCAGCCGCCTGCGGGGCCAAGCCGAACAGGTAGCAGCCCGGCTCGATTTACCGCCGTTGCTCAACGCCCCTATCAAAGAGGGACAGAAGATTGGCCGGGTGACAGTCCTCCGTAACGGCCAGGAAATCGACCATATTGATCTGGTGACCGGCACCGCTGTGCCCAGGGCCTCCCTGGGCCAGGAAATCATCAGGGTAATCCGGGCGGTTTTCACTATTCGACAATAATTTTGCCATTATTTAGCAGGAAGAAGACGGGTGGAGGGCGAATTAACCCCATCGGAGATCGTAACGAGGGGGTTTTTTCTTTGCAGGTGTTTTTCAGCATGGAAGGGAAAGAGCTCTGGGCGCGGGTAAAGGGGGAGGTCGACCTGGAGAGTGCCGACCGCCTGCGGCAGGAACTGGAAGCCAGCCTGGATCATGCCCGGCCGGAGGTATTGCTGCTCGACCTTGAAGGCGTCACCTTTATGGACAGCTCGGGGTTGGGGGTAATCCTGGGCCGCTACCGGCGCCTAAAAAAGCAGGGGGGCAAGGTGGTCCTCAGCCGTCCTCAACCCCAGGTGAGGCGCCTGCTGGAATTATCCGGTCTCAATAAAATAATGACCATCCAGGTGGAAGGGCCGGAAAGCAGACGGGGAGGGGTTGACTGATGGCCGAGAAAATAAAAGTAGCAAACAGCATGGCCCTGGAGTTTTTGAGCCTGCCGGAAAATGTCGGGCTGGCGCGGGTGGCGGTGGCTGCTTTTGCGGCCCAGGTGGATATGACCTTGAACGAATTGGAAGAGATCAAAGTGGCTGTTTCCGAGGCGGTTTCTAATGCCATCATCCATGGCTATGGTGGCGCACCGCGGGGCACGGTGCGGGTGGCGGTAGAACGGACGCAAGCAGGACTGGTAATAATCGTGGAGGATAAAGGCTGCGGTATCCCCGATGTAGCCCTGGCCATGCAGCCGGCCTATTCTACCGACCCTGAACGGATGGGCCTGGGCTTTGCCTTTATGCAGTCCTTTATGGACGACCTGGAAGTGACCTCCGAAGTCGACCGGGGGACACGGGTCAAGATGTTTAAGTCCTTCAAGGGAGAAAACGGCGAGTAGCTAAGGTGGCGACGAAGGGATGCGCCTGTCGGAAATGAACCTGCCCCGCTTTCCCCTCCTGTCCGAGGCTGAGACCGATGAGCTCTTGCGTCGCGCCAGGGCAGGGGATAAAGCGGCCCGCGAACGCTTGATTAATTGCAACCTGAAGCTCGTTTTTAACCTGGTCCAGCGCTTTGAAAACCGCAACTATGAGCTGGAGGACCTCTTTCAGATCGGTACTATCGGCCTGATCAAGGCGATTGACAAATTTGATCTGAGCTACCAGGTGCGTTTTTCAACCTATGCCGTGCCGATGATCCTGGGGGAGATCCGGCGGTTTTTACGCGATGACAGCACCGTCAAGGTGAGCCGCTCGTTAAAAGAAACCGCCTTCAAAGTCAACCGCACCCGCGAGGAGCTGGCCAAGCAATTGGGCCGGGAACCGGCGATAGGGGAGATAGCCGAAGCGCTGGAAATCTCCCGCGACGAAATTGTGGCGGCACTGGAAGCCGTGCAGATGCCCGGCTCCATCCACGATACTATCTACCAGGACGACGGCGACCCCATCTACGTCCTCGACCAGCTTGCCGCCGAAGATGGAGAAGAACCGGCCTGGCTGGATAAAATCGCCCTTAAGGAAGTGCTGCGCAAGATACCGGAGAAGCACCGGCGCGTCCTGGTGATGCGCTTTTTCCAGGACAAAACCCAGGCCGAGGTGGCGTCCCGCATGGGCCTCTCCCAGGTACAGATCTCCCGCATCGAGCGCCAGGCCCTGCAGAAGATCAGGGAACTGCTGGAGGCAGAGGGGGGAGGCGACGGCACTACCGGCGGCGAGAACGGCGTTGGTGAATGAGAAGCTTGGAAATTGCGTGCTGTCAAGAACTCGACCGGCGATGGCATGCGGCCTTAACTTGCCCTTCGGGCCTTAGCCTTGCGGCCGCGCTGTTCCGAAAATGCGCCCCCCGGGAACCCGCCCCACCCCTCCCACATTGCTAACGTTTTCAAGGTTCGTTGTAGCGGCGCACCGCTATGAATGGCTCCACCCAAGAATAGGCTCTACCACAGTTGATATTGCCTGTGCTCTTCGGCTGCCAGGGGGTAAGACTCCCAAAACGTACCT
>DFYS01000037.1 GCA_002383405.1 Moorella sp. UBA4076 | reverse complement strand
CTCTTCTTCCGCCAGTCCATCCAGCAAGTAGAATTCCTCCAGGCCTACACCGGCGACATTGGCCAGGCTCCAAACCGGCACCTCGGTATCGCCGTGTTCGCCGATGACGTAAGCATGAATATTGCGGGGGTCGACGTGGAGGTGGCGGCTGAGAAGGTGACGGAAGCGGGCGCTGTCCAGGACGGTACCGGACCCCAGAACCCTGTTTTCCGGTAAACCGGAGAGCTTCCAGGCTACATAGGTCAGAATATCCACCGGGTTGGCCACCATGAGGATCAGAGCATCAGGACAGTACTCCAACAGAGGCGGCAGCACCTCGCGGACAATGGCCGTATTGCGGTGCACCAGGTCCAGGCGGGTTTCGCCCGGCTGCTGGTTGGCACCGGCGGTAAAAATGATAATGCGGGCGCCGGCACAGTCGGCCGCATCGCCGGCGTAAACCCTGACCGGGCGAATGAGAGTGGCGGCATGGGCCAGGTCTATGGCCTCGCCTTCAGCCCGGACCTTATTTATGTCTACCAGAACCAGCTCCTGTACCAGGGGGCTGAAAAGGAGAGCCAGGGCGGTACTGGCGCCGACATACCCGGCGCCGATGATCGCCACTTTGTTATTTTTTGCATCCTGTTGCTGCAGGCGCCCGCTGGTACGGGTGTCTACTTTAAAAACCGGGCTCGGGGGTTGACTATTGTCAGCCGGCATGAAATCACCTCAGGGTATATTTTTTACTGCCATTGACATTAATTATATTCTTTTTTCCTGCTTGTTTTCTTTCTTACGGGTATTCTCTACTATTGTCAGGACTGATATTCAAAAGCCGGAGTTAAAACGATGAACATCAATTACTGGAAGACTTTTGTAACCACAGTCGAAAAGGGCACCCTGTCCGCGGCTGCCGAAGAACTGCATTTCACCCAGCCGGGAGTAAGTAAGCAGCTTCAGGCTCTGGAGGATTATTACAGCCTGTGTTTGCTGGAGCGCCGCGGCCGTGAGGTCAAGCTGACGGCGGCCGGGGAAATCTGTTACCGGCATGCCCGCAGCATCGTCCGCCATCTGGAACAAACCCGGCAGGAACTGGAGCAGCTGACGCAGCTGCTCAAAGGACGTCTGGTTCTGGGTGCCAGTACCACACCGGGGCAGTATATCCTGCCGCAGGTGATTGGCGGTTTCCGGCGGGAGTACCCGCGGGTGGAGGTCGCTGTAGAGATTAGCGATACCCGCGAGGTAGTCCGGCGCCTGCAGGAGGGGGAGATCGACCTGGGGGTGGTCGGCGCCGCCAGTCGGGGGCGCAATCTCTCGTACAGCCGCCTGACCGAAGATGAGCTGGTCCTCATTGTCCCGCCGGGACACCGCTTGGCTGCCCTCCCAGCCGCTACGCCTTCGGATTTAGAGGGCGAGCCCCTCATCTGGCGGGAAAGCGGTTCCGGTACCCGGCGGATAGTGGAGGAACGTTTACAGAAAGCCGGTTTTACTGTTGACCCGCGTCAGGTGGCTATGGAACTGGGCAGCACCGAAGCCATTGTCAGCGCTGTCGAAGCAGGCCTGGGTATATCCCTGGTCACTCGCTGGGCGGTGGCCAAAGGTGTGCGGTTGGGATATCTGGTTATTGTCCCCCTGGCGGGTGTAGATTTAAAGCGCGACCTGTATCTGGTGCGGCGGCGGCAGCCCTTAAGCCCGGCGGCCGAGGCCTTTGCTGGTTTTCTGGAAAAGCATCCGCTCCGTCTGCAGTGCTGACGCATGAAGCGTAGACGTAACTGCTCAGACCACCACTATTCTAAAAGCCACCCTGGCGCCACCTGCCGTCGGGATCACGAACCCGTCCAGCCGTCATATCAGCTTTCCCGGCTTACTATCAAGATGACCGCCAGGTAGGCTGAGCAGTTACGCGTAGACATGGTATTGTATGAGGCATTTATGGCATCATGTTAAAATTTTAATCGCAGCTATCTTATGCTCAAATCTTTAGCGGATAAGGTATATCGCGATTTTACATGCGCCAGCACTGCTATCAAAGGGAAAACCTGGCGCCGGGGGATAGAATTATGGTATCCTTGAAGAAGGACGCCCTGCACCTGCTGGGGGAGTAATTTTAGCGGAGGCGTAAATTTAAGTGTACGAAGCAGCCGGGATCGTCCTGGCCGGAGGCAAAAGCACGCGTATGGGCACCAATAAAGCCCTGCTGCCCCTGGGGCCGGAGTCCATGCTGGCTACCATCGTTACGGCTTTGCAGCCACTATTCCCGGAAATCATTGTGGTGACCAATACTCCGGCATGCTACCGGCAGCTGCCAGTGCGCCTGGTGGCCGACGTTATCCCCGGGCGGGGTCCTTTAAGCGGTTTCCATGCCGGACTCCTGGCTTCACCCTGCCGCTATAACTTTATCGTGGCCTGTGATATGCCTTTTCTGGCCCCGGACTTTATCAGCTATCTGATGGAACAGGCTCCCGGTTATGACGCCGTGGTGCCGCGCCGGGGCGAGTACCGGCAGCCCCTTCATGCTGTTTATTCCCGGCGGTGTCTGAAGGCCATCGAAACCTGCCTCCTGGAGGGCAGCTACCAGGCCTTTGCCTTTTATCCCCGGGTCAGGGTACGCTATATTGATATTGATCGTTTGCCGGGCTTCAGCGATCTGGACCGGGTATTCTTTAATATTAATACGCCGGCGGATATGGAACGGGCACGGCGGCTGCTGGACAGGTGAATCTCCTCCGGGACAGTCCCCGGAGGCCTCTCCGCGCGAGTTACTAACTGCATAGGAATGCCGCCCGCCAATGCAGGTCTTACCCCCGGAGCCATTCATGGCGGCATGACCTCTCATATCACACATCTCATTTCAGAGGAGCCAGCATAATGGCAGTTTTATCCCTGGAGAAGGCGCGAGAACTTTTGCTGACCGGGTTGCAACCAGCCGGGCAGGTTACGATAAAACTGGCAGCAGCTGCTGGCCGTATCCTGGCGGTACCGGTAGTAGCCCGGCAACCCTTCCCGCCTTTTCCCCGTTCCCTGGTGGACGGCTACGCCCTGGGTCCCCCGCCCGCCGGGGAAACCACCGTCGACCCTGGCGGTGGCAATCCCGCCGCCGGCCGCCAGTGCGGGCGCGGCAATTCAGGCAGGGCCGGCGGTCCTGCCGGCTCTACTGGATTGACGGCTGCTACCGAGTTCGGCGGCGGGGTGGGGGCAGGGCTGGTTTACCGCCTGGTGGGTACGGTGGCAGCCGGCAGCTATACTGATATCACCCTGGCGCCGGGGACGGCAGCGGCTATTTTTACCGGCGCCCGGCCCCCGGCCGGGACAGTGGCCGTTATACCGCGGGAAATGGCCGCATGTCGGGGGGAATGGCTCCAGGTCGGCGAAGCAAACCTCATAGAGGAAGATCGAGGAGCTGCAAGGGCCGCCGGGCTGGACTCCGGCGTGGCGTGGAACGGCCGGCTGCTGCCAGGGGAAGACGCCCATGCCGCCCCGGCGCAGCACCAGCATATACTTCCCGCCTCTATTTTCAGGGTAAAGACGGCGGCTGCCGGAGCCGCCGCTTTGCCGTCCGGCGGCCGCTACCTGGAGCCGGCCGGGGCTGAAGTGAACGCCGGAGAAGAAGTACTAACTCCCGGCACCCCCCTGGGGCCGGCGGAGATAGGTCTGCTGGCGGCCCTGGGTACCCGGCAGGTAGCGGTTTACCGGCGGCCGCAGGTGGCCCTGTTTACCAGCGGTAACGAACTATTGTCCCTGGAGGGCGGGGGGGAGCTAACAGCTTCCTCCCCCCCTGCTACCGGACGGCCCCTATGCGGCCTCCAGCTGGTCGCAGGAAAAGGTCTCTCTGCGGGGTTCCCTGCTACCGGACGGCCCGGCCCGGACCGGCCGGATAACCCCGGAGCCGCCACTGCCGGCCCGGCACAACCGTTCCCGCCGGGCGGCAGCAGTACCGGGCCAGGGGCCGGTATGACCGGGATTGGTTCGGGGACCGCGGGACTGCCGGCCCTCGACCCGGTTGCCGGGCATGTCACGCCGGGAATATATAACAGCAACTCTTATGCCCTCGGCACAGCTATAATGGCTGCCGGCGGCCGGGTAATCCACGCTGAAATCCTGGCCGACAACCTGGAAGCTCAGGTTGCGGCATTGCAGGCGGCTCTGGAGCAGGCGGATGTGATCCTGACTACCGGCGGCGCCGGCGGTGGCGCCTTTGATTTTACCGCTGCCGCCTTCGCCCGCACCGGGGCTGCTATCCTTTTTACCGAACTGGCAATGCGTCCCGGCCGGCGGGTTATAGCCGCCCGCAGGGGGGCTAAACTAATGCTGGGCCTCCCCGGCACGCCCCCGGCCGCTCTGGCGGTTTTCTACCTCCTGGCGGCACCGGTCATCCGCATCCTGGCAGGGCGGGAAGCAGGTCTGGTAACCCTGACGGCGCGGCTAGCGCAGGCCATCGAGCGGCGGCGACCGGAACGGACTTTTATCTGGGCGCGGGTCCAGGATGGTAGCCGTGGCCGGGAGGTAACGCCTCTGCCGCGCCGGCCGGGCGGCATCCGCGCTGCTGCCGGCGCCAACGCCCTCATCGATCTGCCGCCGGGAGCGGCACCGGCAACCGGAGAGGAAGTCAGGATAGTAATGCTAAACTAAAGGTAACAGCTCGGGCTAGCCATCCAGGCTAACAGCTCCAACGTTGTTCCCTCGCCATTATCACGCACCCGATCGGCCACCGTACAGGCTTTCCCCAGCTATTGCTTGCAGTTTGGCCGCAAGGCAGGTTGAACAGACACAACTAAAGATGGAATTTGATTGTTAGATCACACCAGGCATGATGAAGGAGGTAATCGCAATTGAACGCCCCTGCCCCCGTCATCTCCGTTGTGGGCAAGTCCGACGCCGGCAAGACGACTCTGCTCGTCAAACTCCTGCCGGAGTTAAAGCGGCGCGGTTACCGGGTGGCCACCGTCAAGCACGATACCCACGGTTTTGACATCGACCGCCCCGGCAAGGACACCTGGCGCCATGCCGAAGCCGGCGCTGATGTGGTGGTCATCTCAGCGCCGGCCAAAGTAGCCTTTATTGAAAAGGTGGCTGCTGAATTGCCCCTGGATGCTATCGCCGCCCGCATCCCCAATGTCGACCTGATTATCACCGAGGGCTACAAGCGTGGCAACAAGCCGAAGATTGAAGTCCACCGGGCGGCCGTCAGCGGGGAGTTCCTCTGTACCCCGGATGAACTCCTGGCTGTGGCCACCGATGAACCCCTGGATATCAATGTCCCCTGCTATGATCTGGATGACGCCGCCGGCCTGGTGGACCTGATTGAGGAACGTATCGTAAAGGTAAGAAGCGAGAGGTGAGAGGGGGGAAATAGAGGCAGGAGGCAGGAGGTAAGAGGCAAGAGGCAGGAAGCAAGAGGGTCGTCGGAACCGGCTAGGCCGGTTCCTGATTGAAGTTTGCTAAGTTGCCATTTTCATCCTTCTGCTGGNNCATGGGCGTCTACCCTGAAAATAGAGGTGGGGAGTGAGAGGCAGGAGGCTGGTCGCCGCCTGGTAATATCTATTATACCGATACCCCTTTACCCGACAGAAAAATATATATATAATAGTGTTATAATAGTGTTAAGGAAACGTTAAATAAATGTTAACACGGGGGTAAGGGGTTATGGGCCGGCCGCTGAATGCCTATGACCGGGCGCTGTTGCGCTTGCAGCAACAGATATTGCACATGGGTGATTATGTCACCGAACAGGTGGATAAAGCACTGACGGCCCTGAAAGATCGGGACGCTGACCTGGCGCGCCAGGTAATCGTGGGGGACGATATTACCGACAACCTGGACTACGATATCGAGATGGCGGCCCTGGACTTGATCTCTTTACAACAGCCTACCGGTGAAGACCTGCGCACCCTGGCGACGGTGATGCGGGTGGGCAAAGAACTGGAACGCATCGGCGATTACGCTGTCAATATCGCCGAGGTGGCTGTACGTCTCACCCGCCTGGGACCGTATTTCAAGCCCCTGGTGGATATCCCCCGGATGAGCAGCCTGGCGCGCAATATGTTATGCCAGAGCCTTAAGGCCCTGGTGGACCGCGACCTGCAGGCGGCCCGGGCGACAGTCGCAGCTGATGACGCCGTCGACTGTCTCTTTGAAGACCTCTACGACGAACTGGTGGGCTTTATGAAGCGAGGGCCGGAATATGTCGACCAGGCCAGCTACCTGGCTCTGGTGGCCCGTTACCTGGAACGGATTGCCGACCATGCCGTCAATGTCGCCGAAATGGTTGTTTACCGGGAGACGGGCCAGCGTCGCGCCTTCAAAGACTACCAGGGGCCGCAGAAAATCGTGTCACCGGGCCATTTGAGCAGGGGGGAAGTAGGAATGGAGAAATGGAGATGTGAGTAATCATCTAGCCTTGCATCTCGATTTCCAGCGCTGACATTCATTCCACACCGATAAGACCATCAGAGGATGAGAACGGAAGCATGACAGGCTTCAGTCCGGAACCGGCGTAGCCAGTTCCTATCAGCCTCTCACTTCTAGCTTCTCACTTCCCACATCTCATATGCGGGGGTCAGGAGTTGATCTTTACCGTTGCCACCGGGCTGGCCGGCGGGCTGGCCCTTTTTCTCTTCGGCATGCACCTCATCAGCACCGGCTTGCAAAGGGCGGCGGCCCAGCAGGTGCAGCAGTTCCTGGGGAAGGTGACGCAGAACCGTTTCTACGGGATGCTGGCCGGGCTGGTGGTCACCATTTTTCTCCAGACCAGCGCCGTCACCACCGTACTGCTGGTCGGTTTTGTCAGCGCCGGGCTGATGAGTCTGGGCCAGGCCCTGGGCGTTATCCTGGGGGCGGCCATTGGCTCCACCCTGACGGCCCAGCTGATTGCCCTGCGCCTCAGCGATTACGCCCTGTGGGCGGTGGTGGTCGGTCTCATTCCCTATCTCTTTGCCCGGCGCCTGCGCTGGCATCACCTGGGGCAGGCCATCCTCGGCTTTGGCCTTATCTTTTATGGGGCGGCCCTGATGGGTACCGCTATCGCGCCTTTAAATGCCCTGCCGGGTTTTGTCGCCATCCTGGAATCCCTGGCGCATCACCCCGGGGTGATGCTGCTGGCCGCCACCCTCTTTACCGGCATCGTCCAGGCCAGCGCCGCCACGGTGGTCCTGGCGATGACCCTGGCCGCCCAGGGGGTGCTGGCCCTGGAACCGGCTCTGGCCATGGTCCTGGGGGCTAATCTGGGCACCACCGCTACGGCGTTTATTTCGAGCATTGCCCTCTCGCGGGAAGCTAAAAGGGTAGCGATGGCCCACTTCTTTTTCAAGCTGGCCGGCGCTCTGGCCTTTTTACCCTTCCTGGGGCTGTACAGCTATTTTGCGCGCCTTACCTCCCCGGATATCAGCCATCAGGTGGCCAACGGCCACACCCTCTTTAATATGATTAACATGGCTGTTTTTTTACCCTTTACCCCCCTGGTGGGCCGCCTGATGACCAGGATCCTGCCGGATGCCCCCGAGGAAGAAAAGGTGGCCAAATACCTGGATGATAGCGTGCTGGATATCCCCGAACTCGCCCTGACGCGGGCGACCCAGGAGCTTTTACGGATGGCCGGTATTATTAAGGGGGAGATGTTCCCCCGCGTCATGCAGCCCCTGGCTGAACGGGAAGTGGAGTTACTGGAAAAGATATGCGGTCTGGATAATATCCTCGATTATCTCTACCGGGCCATAGCCAGGTATCTCGCCCGTTTGAACCAGGGCAACCTTACCGATGACCAGCTCCTGGCCCAGACCCGTCTCCTGTATATTGCCAACGACCTGGAGCATATCGGCGACGTGACGGTAGAAATGGCCCACCAGTGGCGTAAAATCGAAGCCAGCGGGGTGGAGTTTTCCCCGGCCGGACAGAAGGAACTTCAGGAGATGTTCAATAAAGTCAGGGATAACTTCGCCACCGCTATCCAGGCCTTCGCTGCCGGTGATGAAGCACTGGCAGGACAGGTCATCCGGAGTCACCCGGAGATCCTGCGCCTGGAAAAGGACCTGCGCTACTCCCATTTCCAGCGCCTGCAGCAGGAAAACCGCCTCAGCCTGGAAACCACTTCTGTCCACATGGACCTCATCAACCAGCTCCTGCGTCTCAATATCCATAACGTCAGTATTGCCCAGGCGGTGATGGGGATTATCTAAAAAGAAGGTAACTACTTAGCCTGCCTGACAGTTGGCCTGATAGCAATATCCTGGGAGGCCCTGTCGGCAGAGAGCGCCGCAGGGGCTCAAACGTGGGCCTGAGCAGTTACAAAAGTAGAAGGGCGTGGCAGAGCCAGCGGTACTTTTAACATGTAGGAAAAAACCACTGCGGCAAGACTTGAGCCGGCTGCATTTTTTTGCTAAGATAACTTGCGAATGCATCACCGTACGCAACCAGCGCCCGATGGAAACCTGCCTCACCCCCTGGAAGGACGCTAATGGCAGGCGCTATTTTCGGAAGAAATCTTCGCGGTAGCGTACCCTGCCCGCTTCCCACATCTCATTTCGGGGAACCTATTATGGCGGCACACTGCCGCCAGTGAACGGGGGAAAATGAGAGCGAGCAGGCTCTAATCAGAAACTGACGCAGGCCAGTTTCTGCCAGGCATCTAGCTTCTCACCTCCCGCTTCCCACATCCCATTTCAGAGGAACCGTCCATGGCGGCGCATTGCCACCAGCGAACTGGAGAAAACAGAGGCGGACCAACTTAAATCAGGAACTGGCGGAGCCAGTTCCAACGGTCGTCTTGCTTCCTGCCTCTTGCCTCCTGCATCTTATTCCAGAGGAGTGTTGATTTTGCAAGGCATCTGGTTTTCCGAACTTCAGACCCCCGGGTTGGCCATAGCTATCAAGTTGAAAGAAACCCTGCATCACGAGAAGACACCCTACCAGGACCTGGCTGTAGTGGATACAGATTCCTACGGGCGCATGCTCGTTCTGGATAACATTATCCAGACCACCATGGGTGATGAATTCTTTTACCACGAGATGATCGCCCACGTACCTTTGAATACCCATCCCAATCCCCGTACCGCCCTGGTCATTGGCGGCGGCGACGGCGGCGTCATCCGGGAGATTATCAAGCATCCCAGTATAGAAAAAGTCACCCTGGTGGAGATTGACGCCCGCGTGGTGGCCAACGCCCGCCAGTACCTGCCGGAGATTGCCGGCGGTCTGGACGACGCACGGGTGGAGGTCCGCTTCGCCGACGGAATTGAACACGTGCGTCAGATGGAGAATACCTATGACGTCATCATTGTTGATTCCACCGACCCTATCGGCCCGGCGGCGGGCCTTTTCAGTGCCGAATTTTACCGTGACGTTTTCCGAGCCCTAAAACCGGACGGGCTCTTTGTCGCTCAGACGGAATCGCCCCTGTTTAACGGCCGTCTTATCCGCCGCATCCAGAAGGACCTGGCAGCGATCTTCCCTATCGCCCGGCTTTACTTGAGCACGGTACCTACCTACCCCGGTGGTATCTGGAGTTTCAGCCTGGGCAGCAAGGAATATGATCCCCTGGAAGTGGATTGGAAAAAAGCACCCCAGCTGGGGACCCGCTACTATACATCGGCGATCCACCAGGGCGCCTTCGCCCTGCCGCCCTTTATCCAGGAGATCCTGGCCAAGCCGGAGGAAGAGTTTTAGGTGGGGGACCTGCGCCGGCAGCACCCATCCCATTTCGAGGAGCCATTCATGGTGGCACGCCGTCACCGGTGAACTATGAAAATACCGGCACTGTAGGCGGGGTGAGGCAGGTTCCCGGANNGAAGAGTTTTAGGTGGGGGACCTGCCTTACCCCCGGGAAGCAGGCTAACATTAGCATCTATTTTTAGCGGAAATCTATTTTCGGAGCCGCCCCTTATGATAGCGTGCTGCCTCCAGCCAACGGGAAAAATGAGCAGTAAGCAGGCTTCATTCTGTCGAGCACTAAACAAGCAATTCAAATCTTATTGTAACTGCTAAGGCCAGGCCGCCATGATGCTACCAGCCATCGTAGGAGCTTTCCGGGATATTACTATCATGGTGACCGCCAGGTGGGCCAAGCAGTTACAGCTTATTTTATGCAATCCGATTACAGGATGTACTTGTCAGGGTTTTTAGAGCCGGGGTTGAATGCCAGACCTCACGACTCTTGCCCCCAATTCTCACATCACATTGCGGAGGAAAATAAATTGCCACCAGGCTTTACCAGGGGCCAGGTTTTCNNGTCCTTGTATAAGGGCGAGAAGTGGCGCCCGAAGGGAACCTGCCTCACCCCAGGTGACATTTATAGCCATTTTCTTAAGAGGTACACGGAGGCACCATTGGGAGTAAACAGATGGTAGAGAGCTCGATGTTCAGCAGCAAAGGCTTTACCAGGGGCCAGGTTTTCCTGGCCAGCGGCGATGATTATCAAGCCGCCGGCGCCGTACTGGCCGGCATTCCTTTTGACGCCACCGCCAGTTTCCGGCCCGGCGCCCGCCGGGGGCCGCAAGCCATCCGCGCTGGATCCGAGGTGCTGGAGGAATACAGCCCCATCTTGCAGCGCGACCTGGGGGATCTACCCTTTTATGACGCCGGAGATCTGGACCTGGTTCCGGGCCGGGTCGAGGAGAACCTGGCACGGATGGAAACCGCAGCCGCCGGCATCTTCCAGGACGGCAAGCTGCCTATTTTTCTGGGCGGCGAGCACCTGGTCAGCTATCCCCTCATCCGGGCGGCGCACCGCTTTTTCCCCGGCCTGGCGGTCCTGCACTTTGACGCCCATGCCGACCTGCGGGATGACTACCTGGGGGAAAAGCTCTCCCACGCCACCGTCATGCGCCGGGTAACGGAGGTGGTCGGCCCTGGGAACCTCTTCCAGTTCGGCATCCGCTCCGGCACCTGGGGCGAATTCGCCTACGGCCAGGAAGAAACCAACTTCTTCATGGATACCATCACCTCACCCCTGGAGAAGCTGTTACCCGAACTATCCCGCCGTCCCCTTTACATCAGCATCGACATTGACGTGGTTGACCCCGCCTTTGCCCCCGGGACCGGCACCCCCGAACCGGGAGGGTGTACGCCGCAGGAGATCCTGCATGCTATCCATCTGTTGCGGGAGGCCAGGGTAGTGGCCTTTGACCTGGTAGAAGTCTGCCCCCCCTGGGACCACGAAGAAATCACCGCCATCCTGGCGGCCAAGATCGTCCGCGAAGCCCTGCTGGCCTGGGCAAGGTAAAACAAAGCCCCGCCGTACAGCGGGACTTTTTTATAGCCTACCTCGTTCTTTTTTAATCCCCTCAACTATCCATTTCTGGAATAATGTTTTACAGGGGATACCATTAGCTGCAGCGATGTTTTTGGCGGCAATAATTTGTCTGCGGTCGAGCCTTAAGGTAATACGTTTTTGGGCTCTAATCCGGGCGCGGATTCTTTGGCGCAATCGGGGGTCAATTTCTATTTCTACCGGTTCAGTATCATCTATATAATCCATCAAGCTATGATTGGACCAGAAATCAGCCTCTTCTTCTTCGTTTTTAAAATGCGGGATCCTGGCCAAAGGTCTTAATACCTCCTTTTACTCCGATAATAGCGTTTTTCGTTGTCTTCCATATCCCGGGCACTGATGACTCTTACCCTGCCTTCTCCCACAGGTAAAAAAACTACCAATAAATAACGTCCGGCCTCAGTTTGGCCCAGGGCGATACGTCGGCCCTGATATGTTTTACGGAAAACCGGGCTCCCAATGAAAATCTCTTCTATCTCGGCTGGCGTAACTCCATGCCTTTGCAGGATGTGCTGGCTATTTGTCTGATCCCATTGAAAACCCTTGATCTTCATCAATTATCTACCTACATCATATTTATCCCGAATGGCAGTGTCAAGCGAAAGGATTGCTTTTTAATACCCTCTGCCTTATATTCGCCATAGAACAGATTTTTCCTGCTGGATTACCGAATTTGGACCGCAAAAGAGGAGCATATTTACTCGATTTAGTCCGATTTTCGGGCCTGGAGCAGGAGGCTTCCCCTGCTGATGCGAGGATGGGCTTTCCGGGCTATTGCTATCAGGCTGACCACCAGACAGGTTGAACAGTAACTATATTTTAAACATAAACCAACAGAAATTTAACCTAAAATTAAAACAATAGTTTTATAATAAATTTAACCTGCGGCAAAATCTACTAATTATCGCTAACCATAATAGTTGTACCAGACCCTGGACGGGCTGCCAGACATTGCTCTGATTGCACCTGAAGCCGCCGGATTAACTTTAAGGAGAGTGGTCGTCGATGGTGAAG
>DFYS01000009.1:17139-17917 GCA_002383405.1 Moorella sp. UBA4076 | reverse complement strand
AAACGTCATGAAAGCATTTCTTTCAGATTTAAAGCTCCTGTATGGCAGGTTATAGGCTTGGCATGGGTGTCTACCCTCACACATCCTATTGCAAAGGAGCAAGAGTATGGCGGAAGCAAAGGACTTTGAAGCCTTTATCATCGAGCAAAAACAGATGCTGGCGGAAAACCCGGGCTGTGCCACGGCGCAATATAATCTCGGGGTATCCTTTATGCAGCAGGGCAAGTGGGAGGAGGCCATCGCTGCTTTTGAGGAAGCCGTCGCCAACAGCGGCCGCATGTTTGAAGCGTGGGTCAACCTGGGCTATATCTACTGGCAAAAAGGCGACCTGGAGCGGGTAGTAGAAGCCAACCAGAAGGCGGTGGCGATTGAGCCGCGTTACGCCCGCGGCTACGCCAACCTGGGGTTTGCCTATGCTCAGATGGGTAGAGTGGCCGAGGCTATTGCCGCCCTGGAGAAAGCCATCGAGCTGAACCCGAAAATCGTCCAGGCCTGGAACAATCTGGCCAATTGTTATCTGCAGCAGGGCGATGTCGAAAAGGCCATCACCACCGGTCAGAGGCTGCTGGAGATAGCGCCGGATTTCGCCCTGGGGCATAACAACCTGGCCTATGCCTATTATTTAAAGGGCGAATACACCCGCGCCCTCGAACACGTTGACCGGGCGCAGCAGCTGGGTTTTAAAGTCCACCCGGAGTTCCTGCAGAAGCTGGAACCGTACCGTACGAGCGAAAAAACCGTTAAACGATGATGCCAATAAAAAAACTCTAGCCAGAAA
>DFYS01000009.1:0-17066 GCA_002383405.1 Moorella sp. UBA4076 | reverse complement strand
GCGGAAATAAGATGACCCCTAATCTGTTTGCAGCAGATTAGAGGTCGTTGAAAGCCTCGGTTGGCGAGGCATCACCCGCTACATACCCAGGGCAATAATTGTCAAGGTCCTGCAGGTGCAAAAAAACACCGCTATTCGGGCGCCAATAGACGTGGTACCGTCTCTAACTGCGCCAGGGCGGCTGCTGCCAGCTCACCTACTGTCTTTTGCTCCAGGGTGCCGTTATGGTACATGGTTACCGGATGGTGATCATCCATTAGACCCTGCAGAGCCTTGCGGGCACTGGCGGCCTGCAAGCGGCCCAGGAGGCAGGCGGCGTAACCACGTGTCGTCGCATTGCTGTCCTGCAGGTAAGGCAGGAAGCGCAGGCTATAGCGCTGCAGCAGGTCCGGCCGGACAGCGCCGATGCGGGCCAGGGCGCGCAGGGCATGGGGGCGGAGGGTTTCGTGGGCCAGGAGTTCATACAGCGTCGGGATATAACCGGCAAAGGTTGCCGGGGCAGCAGCAATGATTTCCCCGGCGGCATCCACGGCACCCCAGGCCGCGGCGCCGGGGTCGGTGACCGAGGTCAATAAACCCTGCAGCAGCCGGGCGATAAGCCCCGGATCATCTGAGGCTATAACAGCGGCGGCCTTACCAAGAACATCAGCGGCCCGCAAGCGGAGCAGCTCGTCGCCGGAGCAGAGCAACCGCTGCAGCTCCCGCACCAGGCGGTGGTCGGAGCGGGCGCATTCGAGCAGAGGTTGATAATCATAGGCCGCTACTATATCCCGGATTTGCTGTTTGCTCAATCTTTTTCTAGCCGGTGCCATGGGAGCGGCAGCATGAGCACCGGCGCTACCGTTTTCATCCTGCTGCTGGCGCCGGCCGGCAGCCATGGCGTTTATCCAGGCAGCAGAGTTCGGTGGCAGGGTGCCTGAAGTTGGGAGGACGCAGGAAGCGGGCGCAGCCGGTTCGGAATTAAAGCCGGTTGCAGCGCTTTTATCTTCTGCCTGCCCTCTTGCCGGCGTCGTTCGCCGGCGGGCCATTTTTTGCCTCAACCCCGGGCCGGTAAACTCCAGGATGTCCGGTTGCAGTTTAACGAAATACAGGGCGCCGGTGATGCGCCGGCCTTGGTATGACCCACCGGGAACGATGCGGTGGGTCTCATAATCGTAGTTGGCAACCAGCTGCTCCAGGTAATCATCTTCTGGAAGCAGGCCCCAGGCCAGATCCCAGTCATCATTGCAGCTGCATACCAGCGCTTCAATAAAAGCAGCGCCCAAGTTGTGACCGCTGCTGTCGCAGGCATAAACGGCGCCGCAGGAGCAGGCGCCGACCGGCATCTCCCGGGGCCGGCGGCTAATCTGCTCCTGCGGCCGCTCCACCGGTAAACCGCAAAAAGGACAGACCGGCGGATAGGCCTTTAATTTACTATATTCCTGCCGCTTTTCACTCTGCTTCACGGTTACAACTTCCTTCTACCTGACAGGTGGCCGCGCTGTTTCCGAGNNCGCTCTTGATACTCGAAGGCTTAAAAATGCGCCCTCCGGGAACCTGCCCTACCCCCCGCCCTTACATAATATCACCATTTTTATCCTTCTGCTTGTGCCGCTCGCAAGCGGCATTGGCGTCTATTCACCAGGCCCGGGGATATCCAGGGTCATGCAGTTGCTGCCCGGGCTGCAGGATTTGGTGGTAACCTGCGGCCTGGTATCGCCCTTGCCGGCGCGGGTGAAAAAATTTACCCTGCTGATTACCCGCTCCAGGGAGGCGGAGTGGCACTCTGGACAGAGGAGCTCTACTTTCTCGTTTACGCTGGTGAAACGCCTTTCAAACAGCTTGCCGCATTCCAGACAGCGGAATTCATAGATGGGCATCGTCTATTTTCCCTTCTTTAAATCGATATGCCTTCTCTTTCATTGTAACTGCAGCCGCATTTTACGTCAACAAGATTTGCCGGGGGAAAAAGTAGTTGTATATAGCCTTCCTTCACTGCAAGGATACGGGGATAGGCAGGTATACAAGCGTGGCCAGACCATTTCCCCGCGGGCTTTCCCGGAGGCGCACATCGCGGTCAATGATATTCTGGGGTAAGCCCGGCTTCAGACGTAGCTGTGTAGTCCCGGTAGCAGCAGGGTGACGCCGAATAAAGTAAAGAGTACCGCCAGGAAGCCGGCGATAGCCATGACGGCGGCCCTTTTGCCCCGCCAGTCATAGGTTTTGCGGGCATGGAGATAGGCGGCGTAGATAAGCCAGGTGATCAGCGCCCAGGTTTCCTTGGGGTCCCAGCCCCACCAGCGGCCCCAGACTTCCTCGGCCCAGACGGCGCCGGTGATCAGCACCAGGGTCATAAAGGGAAAACCGATGACTACGGACCAGTGCATCAGGTTATCAATCCGCGCCAGGGGCGGCAGCGCCCTGGCGCCAGTGTCCCGGTAACCCTTTGCTTTTAACAGGTAAATAATAGCCAGGCCGAAAGACAGCCCAAAGGCGCCGTAGGCAATAATGGCCGTCAAAACGTGGAATTGCAGCCAGAGGCTTTGCAGGGCCGGCATCAGCGGCCTGGCGGCGGCGGACAGGGTATTGGCATAGGAAATGACAAATACCTCCAGCACGGCCATAATTGCTGTCAGCAGGTCGGACTGGATGTATTTCCGGGAGAGTAGATAAAAGAGCAGCATCCCCCAGGCGAAAAGCAGGGTGAATTCATAGAGGTTGGCAAAGGGCAGCCGGCCGGCAGCCAGGCTGCGCTGCCCCAGGGCCAGGGTGAGAGAGACAAAGGCCAGAACCAGAGCCGCCAGCGCCAGGTTACTGGTGTATTTATTGACCCGCCAGAAGGAGATTAGACTTGCGATAACGGCTGCCAGGAGCAGGATATAAGCAAGCAGGCTGAATGTAGACTCCATATTTGAATCCTCCGTATATGAGATGTGNNGAACCGGCTACGCCCGTTCCTGATTGAAAAATCGGCTGCGCTGCGTGGTCAGCGAAATAATCGTCGATCCTGAAAATAGCTTGCGAAACAGTATGCTGGTCTACCGGGGTGAGGCAGGTTCCCTTTGGGCACTCAACTGCGGCTTACTTAAATTGCTGGTCTAACCGCATATGATAGTCCCTATACTTGAGCCGCTGAACTGGCAATTGAGTGCTGGGGAACCTGTCCCACCCCCACCATTAAAGGCCTCGGATATATCCTGAGTCAGCCCCTGGGGCGCTGGGCGATGTTGTCGCGTGATTATGCGGTATCCTTTCCGGGTTATTTTTGCGGTCCCAGGTAGCGGAGGATAAATCCCAGCATTACGATAATGAACCCGGCGTAAACGACCCGTACCCCCGGGTCTTTTTTGATCTCCAGGCCGGTGTAGTAACGGTAGGCGGTAAAGGTGACCAGGTAACCGCCGGCAGCTCCGGTTTCCCCGGCTGCCAGGATTGTCCGGGCCTGTACCTGTTGGTCCTGAAACAGGACGGCGACCAGACGCGGGTTGCGGGGCAGAGGCGAACGGGAATGCAAGCCACCGCTTGCGGCATCATAGTCGGGGATAAACAAAAACAGCAGCTGCCGGCCGCCAGCCGGCTCAATGGTCAGGCTGCTGCCGCTGGGCAGGTCAAAGGGTTGTTCTTTGCCGTTGACCACGGCGCGGCCCTGCACCATCCAGCCGTAACTGGCCTGATAGATCTTTAAATCGCCCAGTTTCAGGGGATGATTCACCAGGATAGCGTGTTCAATCTCCCGGCCGGCAGCAGTCTGGAGAGCAACGCTGCTGGTATACTGCCGGGGCGTGAAGTCGGCATAGTAATCGATTTTAAAATCCTTTACGGTCAGCACCAGGCCCGGGAAACCATCAGCGGCCAGGTCGCGGCTATCCCCGACACCGATGCTGACGCTGGCATGCCGCGCCAGGGCTGCGGATAGGACCGCCCCGACCAGGATTACCAGCAGGCCCAGATGGAGGATGACCGACCCCCGCCGGCGCCAGTTCGTTTGACTGGCCCATCTTTGCAGGGAACAGAACAAGAGGTTCAGGCTTAAAACAGCCCCCAACCCCAGGAACCCCCAGCTTTTATATAAATGGTCCAGGGAGAAAAGGATTATCATTCTTGCCGGCAGTTCACCGAAATAGGCGCGGTAGTATCCTTCCGGCTGGCCCTGGGGGATAAAACTCCCCAGGGCCGCCAGGGTGCCCAGGAGTAATAACAGCAGCAAGCCTGTCTTCATGGAGGTAAAAAAAGCTAACCAGGATCTGCCCCGGCGATGGGTGGCCAATGAAATCACCTGTTGCTCTGCAAAATAACGTTTGTCCGCACCAATATACCACTTTACCAGGAGTAAAGCCGATTCCTTTCGGATTGCTACCTATCTCAACCAGCATCGAGTATACACCAGCAGTAATGGGACGGTCAATTTAAAGGAAAAAATATTTCCCCCGGCAGCAGGAATTCTACGAGAAATAGCGAACTAAATTTATAAATACCAGAAGTCGTACTGTCATGAACGAAGGGAAGCCGTTTTCTTTGTGAAAAGCGGCAGAAATAGTATTTAACACGGCTTAACGAAAGCCAGTCCGGCATTCCCCCGGTTGGGTTGTTGTTTAACAGGCGCCGGGCTGGCATCCCGACCGGGTAAACCGAAGCGAAAGAAGCGTGCGCTATGCAGGCGATCGTTACCGCCCATAAAAAAGTTATTATCGATAAATGGTATCAGGCTGTGCTGGTATCCTACCCGCCGGAAACAGTCCGGTTTTTGCGGGGAGAAGGCGATCAATTCGCCAATCCGGTGGGTACGACCATCTACCGCAGTCTGCAGGGATTGGTTGAGGAAATCCTTGGCGACAGCAAAGGAGATAAGGAAAAAATAACCACCTGCCTGGACGCTATTATCCGCATCCGCGCTATCCAGGACTTTACTCCTTCCGCAGCCCTGGCCTTTATTTTGCAACTAAAGCCGGTGGTCAGGGGGGAGCTGGCTGCCGCCATTCAGGAGAAGGATCTATCCCTGGCGGAACTGGACCGGCGCATCGATGACCTGGCCCTGATGGCCTTCGATATCTATATGCAGTGCCGGGAGCAGCTCTATGCGATCAGGGTTAAAGAAATAAAGGCCAGGACCAGCAGGTTGTTGCAGCGGGCCAACCTTAGCCTGCAGCCGGACTGTTTCTCCGATAGCGAAACGGACAGGCGGCAGGAGCCGGCGCAATTGACGCCACGGCCCTTAACCCAACCCGGCATAGCCGGAACCTAAATCCTGCCGCGATATTTTCTTTCCACTTTGCGAAGCTGTTCGGACTTAAGGTACTATAAGGATGGTGGAAATATGGCCTTACCGAAACCGGAAGAACTGGTGCCCAAAAGCTACCAACCGCCGCCGACGGACTGGATGGATATCCCCGTAAAATTCCGACGCGGCACATACCTTTACGGTGCCAGGGCCAAAAACCTGGAAGCCGTCGGCCTTCCCAACCCGCGGGAATGGTCGCCGGAGGACGAAGACTGGAAGCTGCCGGCAAACTGGCAGGAAATTATCCTGGAGGGTTTGCGGGAACGGCTGGGTCGATTTCGTTCCCTGCAGATTTTTATGGACTGCTGCGTCCGCTGCGGCGCCTGCGCCGACAAGTGCCACTTCTTTATCGGCACCGGTGACCCCAAAAACATGCCCGTCCTGCGGGCCGAGCTGCTGCGTTCGGTCTACCGCCGGGAGTTTACCACCGCCGGCAAGCTGATGGGGAAACTTTTTGGTGCCCGGGAACTGACCGTAGATGTCCTCAAGGAATGGTACTACTATTTTTTCCAGTGCACCGAATGCCGGCGCTGTTCGGTTTTCTGCCCCTTCGGTATCGATATGGCGGAGATAACCATGATCGGCCGCGAGCTCCTGAACCTGGTCGGGTGCAACATCGACTGGATCGCCGCTCCCGTCGCCAACTGCTACCGTACCGGCAACCATGTGGGTATTGAACCCCACGCTTTTAAGGATATGGTGGACTTCTGCGTCGACGAAATAGAGAATATCACCGGCATCCGCATCGAGCCCAGCTACAACCGCAAAGGCGCTGAGATCCTCTTCATCGCTCCCTCGGGCGACGTTTTCGCCGACCCCGGGATCTACACGCTGATGGGTTACATGATGCTCTTTCACGAAATCGGCCTGGATTACACCTTCAGCACCTACGCCTCAGAGGGCGGCAATTTCGGGCTGTTTACCTCCCACGAAATGATGAAGCGGCTCAACGCCAAGATGTACGCCGAAGCTAAGCGGCTGGGGGTCAAGTGGATCCTGGGCGGTGAGTGCGGCCACATGTGGCGGGTCATTAACCAGTATATGGATACCATGAACGGCCCCGCTGATTTCCTGGAAGAACCGGTTTCCCCCCTGACCGGCACCAGGTTTACCAACGCCAGCTCAACCAAGATGGTCCATATTGTCGAGTTTACCGCCGACCTGATCCGTAACAATAAGATTAAGCTGGACCCGGGCCGCAACGACCACTTAAAAGTGACCTTCCACGACTCCTGTAACCCGGCACGGGCGATGGGACTTTTAGAAGAACCGCGCTATATCATCAAAAATACCTGCCGCCATTTTTACGAAATGCCGGAGAATACCATCCGCGAGCAGACCTTCTGCTGTGGCAGCGGCGCAGGCCTAAACTCCGATGAGTATATGGAAATGCGGTTGCGTGGCGGCCTGCCGCGCGCCAACGCGGTCAAATACGTGCATGATAAATACGGCGTCAATATGCTGGCCTGCATCTGCGCCATCGACCGCGTCGTTTTCCCAGCGCTGATGGACTACTGGGTACCCGGGGTGGGCGTCACCGGCGTCCACGAGCTGCTGGGTAACGCCCTGGTGATGAGAGGGGAAAGCCTGCGGGAGACCGACCTGCGCGGCGAACCTTTGCCCGTGAATGATGGGGAGGCGAAGGAAGATGCGTGATTCCCGCTATATAATCACCGGTTTGATTGTCTTCGTTGTACTGCTCACGTTCCCTTTATGGTCCAATGCTGGTAAAGCGGCGTCACCACCGCAACCCAACCTCGACACGCCGGCCATCCAGAACCTGGAACAAAAGCAGTGCGTAGAGGCTACGGAATATATGCGTGCGGACCATATGCAGCTGCTCGAAGATTGGCGTAACCAGGTGGTGCGGGAAGGCAAACGGATTTATGTGGCTGCCAACGGTAAGGAGTACGAAATGAGCCTGGAGAACTCCTGCTTTGAGTGTCATAGCAGCAAAACCCAGTTTTGCGACCAGTGCCACAACTACCTGGATGTCGAGCCGGACTGCTGGACCTGCCATCTCGAGCCAAAGGAGCCATAAGCCATGGAAACAAGCAGGAGAAATTTCTTAAAAGCCGGTGGCGCCTGCCTGTTGGGGCTGAGTTTATGGCCGGCAGTGAGGGTGCTGGCGGGTGACGGGCCGGATGTTAAAGCTGATGCCGGGGCACTTAAAGGGAAACGCTGGGGACTGGTCATCGATATGCGCAAGTGCTGGCCCCAATACCAGCAGGGCTGCCGGGATTGCATGCTGGCCTGCCGCCGCGAGCATAACATACCGGTTATCGACAATAAAGACGAAGAGGTCAAGTGGCTCTGGACCGAGCCTTACAAGAATGCTTTTCCGGAGCAGGAGCACGCGTACACGCCGGCGGCGATAGCGGATAAGCCTTTCCTGGTCGCCTGCAACCACTGCGATAACCCGCCCTGCGTCCGGGTTTGCCCGACCAAGGCGACCTTTAAACGCCCGGACGGTATCGTCACTATGGATTACCACCGCTGCCTGGGATGCCGGTACTGCATGGCCGCCTGCCCCTACGGCGCCCGCAGTTTCAATTTCCAGGACCCGCGGCCGTTTATTAAAGAGGAGAACCTTGATTACCCC
The DNA here is from genome assembly GCA_002383405.1 of Moorella sp. UBA4076. Lineage (GTDB taxonomy): Bacteria > Bacillota > DSM-521 > Neomoorellales > Neomoorellaceae > Neomoorella. The sequence goes on along the minus strand of DFYS01000009.1, from coordinate 9,207 downwards.
ACCCGCGAGAAGGGCGTCGTGGAGAAGTGTAATTTCTGTGCCGAACGACTCGACAAAGGGCAGCAGCCGGCATGTGTGGAAGCCTGTCGGGTCGGGGCGCTGATCTTCGGCGACCTGGATGACCCCAATTCCGAAGTCAGGAAGATCCTGGCGGAGCGTAATACCATCCGGCGCAAACCGGAACTCGGTACGCATCCCAGCATTTATTACCTTGTCTAGAGATCATCCCTGGCGGCGCCTGGACGCCAGGGGACGGAGGAAAATGGGATGGGGGGCGAGCTTAAATCTGAAACCGGCACAGCCGGTTTCGACAAGCCGCGCCCATCTCACCTCCCGCTGCCCACATTAACTTTCAGAGGAGCTGGGGCTATGCTGGTTAAGGCATTATCAGGAAGCAAGAAATACTGGGGCTGGATAACCGTCCTCCTGGCCCTGAGCGGGGCAGGCCTGGCCTGCTACCTGTGGCAGCTGCAGCAAGGCCTGACCATCACCGGCATGAGCCGGGACGTTTCCTGGGGCCTGTACATCGGCCAGTTCACCTTCCTGGTAGGGGTGGCGGCCTCGGCGGTAATGGTCGTCCTGCCCTATTACCTGCACAACGTCAAAGTCTTCGGTCGGATAACCATCCTGGGTGAGTTCCTGGCCGTGGCCGCTATTATCATGTGTTTGTTGTTTGTCATCGTCGATCTCGGCAAACCGATGCGCCTGTTTAACATGATCTTTTACCCCACCCCCAATTCCATCCTCTTCTGGGATATGGTGGTCCTGAATGGCTATCTCCTGCTCAATATAATCGTCGGCTGGCATGCCCTGGAAGCGGAGTATAAAGGGGTAGCGCCGCCGTCATGGACGCGTTACCTGGTTTATATCTCTATCCCCTGGGCCGTCAGTATTCATACAGTCACCGCCTTTCTCTACGCCGGCCTGCCCGGCCGCCACTACTGGCTGACGGCGATTATGGCCGCCCGTTTCCTGGCTTCGGCCTTTGCTTCCGGCCCGGCGCTGTTGATTCTCCTGTGCTATATTATTAAACGGGTCAGCAAGTTCGACCCCGGCCGCGAGGCCATCCAGAAGCTGGCGGCTATCGTCACCTATGCTACCATTATCAGCGTTTTCTTCGTCGGCCTGGAGCTGTTCACCGCTTTCTACAGCCAGGTGCCGGCCCACGGCATGGACAGCCTGACTTACCTTTTTGTTGGGCTGGAAGGTCACGGCAAGCTGGTACCCTGGATGTGGACCTTTGTCGTCCTGGCGGTGCTGGCCCTGGTATTGTTGATCAACCCGGTTACCAGGGGTAAAGACGGTTATCTGTTGCTGGCCTGCGGAGCAGTCTTTATAGCCATGTGGATCGAGAAGGGCATCGGCCTGGTCATCGGCGGCTTTGTCCCCAATGCTTTTGAACGAGTCACCGAATATATACCGACTCTGCCGGAAGCCCTGATTGCCCTGGGGATCTGGGCGGCCGGATTCTTGATCCTCACGATCCTGTACAAGATCGCCATTGCGGTCAAAGAAGAAACAGTTTAGCGAAACGAGGGGTCAGGGAATGGGTATGGCATTCTCCTTTATACTGGTCGTCATCCTTATACTGATCGTTGCCCTGGGGGTGCTGGTACCGGGGTTGCAGTATTTCTTCGCCGTGGTCGTCCCCTACGCGGCCTTGCTTACCTTCCTGGCGGGCATGGTTATGCGGGTCTTAAAATGGGCGCGGGCGCCGGTGCCTTTCCGGATACCTACTACCACCGGGCAGCAGCGGTCATTGCCCTGGATCAAAGCCAGTGCCCTGGACAACCCATCGACGACGGCCGGCGTGATTGGCCGCATGGCCCTGGAGATACTGCTCTTTCGCTCCCTCTTCCGGAATACGCGCCTGGAACTGCACCAGGGGTCGCGGCTGGCCTATCACTGGGAGAAGTGGCTCTGGCTGGGGGCACTGCTGTTTCACTGGTCGATGCTGCTGGTGGTGTTACGTCACCTGCGCTTTTTTACCGAACCGGTACCGGGCTTTGTGACCCTGCTGGCGGATCTGGACGGCTTTTTTCGCTTCGGTTTGCAGGGACTCTATATCAGCGGCGTGACTTTTCTGGTCGCAGTAACCTATCTTTTCCTGCGGCGGGTGCTCATACCGCAGCTGCGCTATATCTCCCTGCCGGCTGATTACATCCCCCTGTTTCTGCTCCTGGGTATCGGCAGTACCGGCATCCTTATGCGTTACTTCTACCGCGTCGATGTCACCGCCGTCAAAGAATTGACCATGGGGCTGGTAACCCTGCAACCGGTTGTCCCGGACGGTTTGGGGATGCTTTTCTTCATCCACCTCTTTCTGGTCAGCGTCCTGGCGGCTTACTTCCCCTTCAGCAAGCTGGTGCACATGGGCGGCATCTTTTTGAGCCCCACCCGCAACCTGCCCAACGACAGCCGCGCCCGGCGGCATATCAACCCCTGGAACTACCCGGTGCCGGTGCACACCTACGAGGAATACGAAGAGGAATTCCGCGATAAGATGAAGCTGGCCGGCCTGCCGGTGGAAAAAGAGGGCTAGGGGGCCGGAAGCCGGGGCCGGATTCCTGGAGGAAAGCCGGCCCGGTTACTATTCTCAATATCTGCCGCTGCCGCGGGAACGGCATAAATGTCTATTTCGAAAAAGGCGACGCGAGGGCAGGGCCAAATTTCCTCCCTGGACACCGGCACTACTTGTCATTGTAAACTGCGGGCGCGAGCGCCCCGTGGGGTAAAGCGGCAATGGACTGTTTTCCAGGAATTGTTTAACGCGCTAATTTTCCCGAGTTAAAGCAATGAAGGCAAAAGGTGTGATATAATGACAGGTGTAAAAAGATAAGGGAGTAAAAAGAAAAGTGAGAGATGCCATCATTCTATCCCGCGAAGGCTCTATAGCTGCCCGCCTTCTTGTTAAACGTTATAATTATCTAATTGGATTTTTGCTGCGCAGCGCGCTGGTAGGGATTATCGCCGGGGCGGTGGGGGTTGCCTTCCGCCTGGCCTTGACGGAGGGGGAAGCATGGCGCCATAGCCTGTTGATGTGGGCCCGAACAATACCCGGCTGGGGATGGCTGGTACTGCCTGTTCTGGGAGGTCTGGCCGGAGCTCTGGCCGGCTGGTTAACCGGTTTCGCCCCAGAAACGGCCGGCAGTGGTATACCCCATGTCGAGGCCGTTCTGAGCCGGCAACGCCGGCTGATGTGGTGGCGGATAATTCCGGTGAAGTTTATCGCCGGCGCCCTGGCTATCGGCGCCGGGTTGTCCCTGGGCCGGGAAGGCCCGACAGTGCAAATGGGAGCCGCCGCCGGCCAGGCGGTGAGCAAAAGCATCCTGCGTACCAAAACCGAGGAACTCCAATTGATAGCCTGCGGGGCCGGAGCAGGGCTGGCAGCGGCCTTTAATGCCCCCCTGGCGGGGGTTGTTTTTGTTCTGGAAGAACTGCGGCGTAATTTTTCACCCTATGTTTTGATCGGGACCCTGGCAGCCAGTATTACCGCTGACTTGATCACTCAGAGGGTGCTCGGGCCGCTGCCTACCTTCAGAGTTCCCGAGTTATTAACGGCTTTACCCCTGGCAGCTTTACCCCTGTTCGTTGTTCTCGGCGCCCTGGCCGGCGTCCTGGGGACAGCATTTAACCGGTGCCTGCTGGGAAGCCTGGATATTGCTGAACGCTTCAACCGCTACCATCGATGGCTGCGGGTGATGGTGATTACATTCTTAGCCGGCCTGGTAGGCTATTTTTTACCTACCATTTTAGGCGGCGGCCATCTGCTGGCTCAGGATGTCCTGGCCGGGCGGGTAGCACTGACCCTTATTCCTATCATCTTCGTCACCAAGTTTGTTTTAACTATGGTCAGTTATAGTGCCGGCGTCCCGGGGGGTATATTTTTACCCCTCCTCGTCCTGGGTGCTCTGATGGGCTCCCTGGTGGGGCAGGTGGGAAGCTTGCTTTTACCCGCAGCTAAGGCCGCGGTCCCTTTCTTCGCTGTAGCAGGCATGGCGGCTTATTTCGTCGCTATTGTCCGCTCGCCCCTTACGGGTATTGTCTTAACAATTGAGCTGACCGGTACCTGTCAACATATGTTGCCACTGCTTATCGCCTGCCTGGTTGCTTATCTGGTAGCAGAGGCCATGGGTAGCCTGCCGGTTTACGAGATGCTCCTGGAGCGCGATCTAACTAAAGGCAGGCGGGAAGATAATTTTGTACCTACCAATGAAGATAAAATGCTGGTCGTAGAAACGGTGGTAGAGAGCGGTGCCGGTGCCTGCGGGTGCCGGGTGCAGGATATGGCCCTGCCCCAGGATTGTCTCCTGGTGACAGTCAACAGGGGTTCGCGGGAGATCATTCCCCGCGGTAACACCCGCCTCCTGGAAGGAGACCACCTGACAATCATCGTATCGGAAGCAAGAGCGGGAGAAATTATTGCTGAACTGAACCAAAAGACGTGCTGCCAGCTGCGGGCATGAACTATGTCCTGGTCCGGACCGGCCCCACCCCACCGAAACCAATGTTTTTATTGCTCGTGGAGGGGACGTCAGTACCTCATGAATGCCTTCTTTAAATGGGAACCGATTTTTTATCTGTCGGCAAAGCGTCCAGCGCTGATATAACTGCCGGCAGAGTCATAGCATGCTGGTATAACTCCTGATGCAGGGCTTAACCCAGCATAGCCGGAAGCAAATTTTAACGCGTTAATTCCTTTTCATTTTGGGAAGATGTGCGAAAGTAAAGGCCAATAAGGCTGCCACTCCACCTTAGCTCCCCAGCAGGCGGCGGATCTGGTCCAGGTTCTGCCGGGTTTCCTCGGCACCGGCGGCGATGAGGTTGCTGAACTGGCCGGCATCCCAGGCGCTGACGGGGGTCTTGATGGGTTGCAGCACTATATCGGCATAGAGGCGCAGGGTCAGGGAGGTGTTGCGATGGCCGATGATGTCCAGGCTCTGCAGGAGGACTTCACCGGCGTGACGAAAATTGCGGTTGGGGACGCCGCTGCCCAGGTCGACGGCAATAACAATATCCGCACCCAGGTAACGGGCGATGTCGGCAGGGACGTTATCGGTGAGGCCGCCGTCGACCAGGAGGCGGGAACCGATTTTATAGGGCGCGAAGATAGCCGGGAGGGAGATGCTGGCCCTGACGGCCTGCCAGGCCGGCACATCGCCGCCCAGGACTATATCCGGCGGCAGGGGTTTTACCGGCCGGCCCGGGGCATAAATGACTGTTTCGCCGCTGACTAAATCGCAGGTCACGGCAGCTGTAAGGGGCTGGAGCTCGGAGAGGCTGCGGTTCCCCAGGGTACGCTTGAGCATGCTTTCCAGGGTACGGCCGCTGATCAAGCCCAGCGGTAATCCGGTAAAACGGTAGCTTTCCAGCCGGAAGATGTTGCCCAGAGGGAAACCGGGCATAGAAGCGACCGCCGGCAGCAGCCCGGCGCCATAGATGGCGGCGGCAATGGAACCGGCGCTGGTGCCGACAATAATGTCGGGTTTAATTCCGTTTTCTTCCAGGACACTTAAGACGCCCAGATGGGCAGACCCTTTGAGACCGCCGCCCCCCAGGGCAAGACCAAAACGCATAGGAAAGCCTCCTTATAGTTAGAATATTTGGCGGTTTATGCCAGGGGTATTAATCCCTCTGAATGGCAAGAAAAGATAAGGCCAGACAAAGGCAGCCGGCAACCGGAACCCGGCGAAAGCCTGTAGAGTATTATATGCCTCGCCGATAACTTTGGTACCCTACCATGGTTTTTCGTAGCTGGTATTAGCAGCAGGTTAAAGTATGTCATCAAGCAGGAATTCTTTAACCTGCAAAAAGCGGCCATTACCCTGCGCGAAAGCTTCTCCGCTTTTGACAACGGTTGGTCGGCCCTGCTGGACGACGGCCGGGAGTTTTACCGTTCCCGGCGCTACCAGATCCACATCGTTGACCGCGTCGGTGGCGGCGACGCCTTCGGTGGCGGCCTGATCTACGCCCTGACGGCAGGGTACAGCCCGGCAGAAGCCCTGGAATTCGCCGTAGCCGCCACCTGCCTGAAACACACCATCCCCGGCGACTTTAACCACGTAACGAGGGACGAGGTCCTGAACCTTATGCGCGGCGACGCCTCCGGCCGGGTGCGGCGGTAAATAATAAGCCCTGCGGCTCTTTAGCTCCAGGGCTTATTATTAGCCCTCAGTGCTGACGCCTGAAGCGTAGAGATGGCATTGTACAAGGTATTTATGGCATTCGTGGCAAAATTTTATCGCGGCAATCTTATGCTCAAATCTTTGGTGGACAGGGTATATCGCGATTTTACATGCGTCAGCACTGATTAGCCCTCAACTTGCTTTTAAATATGGCTGCTAAATGGTAAAATGTTATATATGTTTCAGCGGAAGGGGGTCGGGACATTTGACAACTGAGGTGCGGGAGACAGCCTTAAATTATGGCGATGACAGGCCATTGCCACCTGGCAGAATGACTTTTGATGAATTTCTGGCCTGGTGTGATGAGGATACCTGGGCCGAGTGGGTGGACGGGGAGGTTGTTATCTTGACGCCGGCGGCGCGAAAACATCAGCCGGACATCAGTGGAATAAGGCAGCGCTGTCGCCAAAGCAGGATTTAGCTAAATCCGGTAGAATTTTTATAGCGGAGAGATAATAAAAACAGCAAACTGCAGCCGCGCGGTAAGTTATAAGCAGAAGAGTGAAACGCGGGATGAAGAGAAAGATGAAGAGAAGCAAAAGCTTTCAAGCCGGTCTTTTAATAGCTGTTATTACCGGGTGTTTCCTTTTAGTAGCGGCTACGGGCTGGTTGCGGCAGCCAGCGCGGGTCTACCAGCAGGTTCAGGCGGGCCTTCTGGTGACGGGCGGCGATAATTCTATGGATACCCTGGCGGCCTACCAGGCGGTCCTGCGGGAAGAGGGTTTCCCGGCGGCAAGGGTTGGGCCGGAGGACATGAAAGGGCAGCCACGGGAACTGGTGAACCGTTACCCGGCGCTGATCCTGGCGGAGGGTTTAAACTGGAGCCTGAATTCCGAGATTACCGGTAAGCTAAAAGACTACGTTCAGGCCGGCGGTAAGGTTTTACTTATTTTTGACCCCGGAACCAGAGAGGCCGGCGGCGGCAGGCTTTCCGGGTCAACCCTGGCCGACCTGGCGGGGGTGGACTTCAGCCTGCCGGATTCCGGTGGGGAAAGCTACAGCAGTTACTGGCAGTTCGCTTCGCCGCGGGAAGCAACAGAATGGGGTATCACCCCGGGCAAGCTCTCCCGTGATAATGCCGTCAGCAGCTACGGCTATGGCCGGCTGAGTTACCGCCATATCCGGGCCAAGCTTTTAGACGCCCGGGCGATTGCCTTTGACACCCGGGATGGCTGGAATCCGGTAATCACTGATAAGATTTATCCCTCCGGAGGAGCTGTAGTTTACGTTAACCTGCCCCTGGCTTTTTATAAACAGATGTCCGACGACCTGGCTATGCGTTCGGTCCTGCGCACCTTCCTGATCAAGTATGCCAAAATGCCACGTCTTGTCAGCACGCCCGGGGGCAGAGGCGGCCTGGTAGTCAATTTTCACCTGGACAGCAACGCCCATATCCTGCCCCTGCGGGCGATGATCCAGCGGGGCATCTTCCGGCCGGAACTGCAATACTCCATTCATATCACCGCCGGGCCGGATACCTACCGGCCGGGGGACGGCCAGGGTTTTGACGCTGCTTCAACAGCGAAGGGGCGTCCCTGGGTTAAGGAGATGCAGAAATACGGGGCTGTCGGTTCCCACGGCGGCTGGATCCATAATTACTTCGCCGCCAACCTGGAGCAATTCCCGCGCCAGGAGGCCTGGCGTTACCTGGCTTTAAACTGCGATACTCTGGCGGCCATTACCGGGAAACCAGTACAGGAATACAGCGCCCCGGTGGGCCATCATCCTCCCTTTGTCAACGAATGGCTGCAACAGCATGGTGTCCTGGCCTATTACAGCCCCGGGGATACCGGTTCGGCGCCTACCCGGAGTATNNGTGCCGCCGGCGGATGCTGAGAAATGGTTGAATGACCTGCTGGATTTTATCGAAACGGAGCGGGTTATTCGCCTTATTTACACTCATGCCAACAGGAAGGAATATGCCCTGAGTGTACTGGCGCGCCTGGCAGAGCGGGCATCCCGGGACCAGAAAAATGGGCGCCTGCTCGTCTGGCCGATGAGCCGTTTCGCGACCTTTCTCAATCGCCACGAGCAGACGGAAGCTACTTTCAGCCACGGCATGGCCGGGTGGCAGATCAAATTAAAAAATAAAGCCGGCCTGGAGGATATGACCGTAGCCCTCCCGGTCGGCAGCCGGCGTTACCGGGTCATTGGCCGCAATGTTGCCTGGCGCCAGGAGAGAGATTGGCTCTACCTGACGACTACGGCCAACATAGCTGCGAACGTAATTTATATCCGGGAGCAGAATCAGGTACTGATTAACCGTTCGAATCAATTGCCGCGGCACCCTATTTAAAACCGCTTCATCAAATAAAGTTTCCCTTCCTGGGTGGTCAAGCGTTTATCAAGCTTCTTGATATCTTCCCAGACGTAACGTAGTTCCTGTTTGATATTACGGGTAATCTTCTTGATCTTATCCACGTCTTTTTCCAGGACATTCAACCTGGAGATGATTTGGACCTGGCCTTGCTCAAGGGTATCCATCCTCCCCTCAAGGGTACCCATCCTCCCCTCAAGGGTACCCATCCTCCCCTCAAGGGTATCCATCCTTTCCTCGAGGGTACCCATCCTCCCCTCCAGGCTGTCGAACCTGGAGTTCAATTTTTCCTGGCCCTGCTCAAGGCCGCCGACACGGTTATTCAGGGTATGTAGTTCGTTCAGGATTTGTTTAAGCAGCTCTTCCAATTATGCATCTCCTCCCCGGAACCGATGTTTGTTTATAGATTAATTTTAACATAAAGTGCTCGGAAAGGCAAGGAAAAAATTGCAGGATGTAATTAAGGTTAGCTTTACAGTAACTCCTTTACCTGCCAATGCCATTATAAGGTAAAATTGCCGGTCATACAAGAGCGATTCGCTTCACCTTAAAATTGTGTTACAATAGGGGTAGCTACTCAAGCCACCCCCACTCTTAACGACGCCAGTGCTCAATACGTAAATTCTGCTAAGCCTGGCTAATTCACATATTTCCGGGCTTTGGCGGTAATGACCTCGACCAACAGGCTTAATAGTTACCAATATA
>DFYS01000057.1:14949-19967 GCA_002383405.1 Moorella sp. UBA4076 | reverse complement strand
CTGTCCAGGGCGTTGTAATTCCACCGGTTAGCCATAAAGTAGAGCCCCCCGGCACCGGTCACCGCAGCCATGACCCCCAGGTCGCGCCAGGAGGCCCGGCCGATATCGCCAAAGGTCCAGAAGACCATGGCTGCTACCTGCACGTCACTGGCAAAATACTGCAGGATGATGGTTCCGGCGGAAAAAAGTGAGCCCAGGGCCACCCCGGCCAGGACCATGGCTTCCGGTGACATTCCTTTCGAGCGGGAAAGCAAGAGGATGACCAGGGTCGCTGCCAGGGCGCCCAGGAAGGCAAAGGCAGTCACCAGGTAGGGATTATTGATGAGCACCGCGTCAGCGCCGCTGCTGCTGGTGCTGCCTGCCCCCAGGGCCAGGATAGCTACGGCGGCGCCGAAGGCCGCCCCCTGGGAAACCCCCAGGGTAAAGGGCGAAGCCAGGGGGTTGCGGAGGATGTTCTGCATCACGCCGCCGGCTACGGCCAGGCCNNAGGGTCAGCAGCACCTGGCCCGGGGTCAGTTCGGCCGACCCGGCGTTAATAGCATAAAGAGCGAGTAAGACGCTCAACAAGGTCAGCAGGCCAATGAGCAAGACCTTCCGGCGAGTATATTGGTAATAACCCTGCGGTATGTCGAACATCGCTGCCTGGCGCATCATGGTTGTCTCCCCTCTTGCTGGCAGTCTTGCAGGAACTCGACCACTTCAACGGCCCGCTTCTCGTTGCCGGTAATCCGGCCAATCAGCTGCAGCGATTGATAAACGTCTTTATCAAAGGTAGCCAGCTGGCCATAACTCAGCGCCACTAACGGGATTTTCGTCCGCGCCTGCAGCTCATCGGCCTGGGAGCGGTCCACCAGGCAGGCGACAAAAAACACATCCGGTCGGGGCAATCCGGGCCGCCCGGCAGCCAATTGCCAGGCCTGGGCAGGTATGGCCGTGAAAAGCCACCGCTTTTTCCCAGGCATCTGGTAAGGATTCCATTCTTCATCGACCCCCTGAAAATAAAAATAACCACGCCAGGCACCTCCTGCTGGAGGTTTTAGTTACCTTCGTGGTTACATCAGCCAACCTTCATGGTTGCTTAGCAATATATTTCGCCATGCAGGCCCAAATTCCTGCTGGTTAAAAAATAGGCCCTGGAGATTCATCTCAAGGGCCCGGGCGAAATTTTACGCCCAATAGTATTAAATGGAGGCAATCCATGGAGGCGGGCTGATTTATTGCCGGCAGGAGGGGCAATAACCAAAGTAGATCGTCGAAGTATTGAAAACTTGAAAACCTTTCTCATCGAACTCCCCATCCGCTTCCGGCTGCTGCGCTTTATGAAACTCATAAATACGGCCACACTTGAGACAGACAAAATGATCATGGGGCACCCTTTGGGTATCATAACGGGCGGTGCCATTCAGCGAAGGCGCTTTCTGGATCAAACCCATTTGTACAAAAAGGTCCAGGGAGCGATAGACAGTGGCCAGGCCGACAGTTGGGCAATAGCGGCGCGCTGCCTCGTAAATAGATTCGGCCGTGGGGTGTTCCCGGGATAATTCCAGAAAAGCCTTCAGCACTGCCTGGCGCTGCGGCGTTAAACGCCGGTCGCTGCGGCGAAATTGCTCTACATCCAGGGCTGCTACCGCCGCCATTTTCTTGCCACCTGCCTCTCTTTTTCCTGATTTGCCTGGTAGTTACAAACGACTTCATGCAGGTTAATGGTACCAGGTTAGGGCAACCGGCCAACGGCTGGTCGCCATTTTACATGTATTATACTTCTTATATGGACATACGTCAATATCTCTGCATCAGTTTTTAATTAATCTGCCATCATTTTAGCGGCAATTTTGCCTGGTAGTTACGAATGGCTTCATGCAGGGCGCCGGCGCCCAAATTGGAGCAATGCAGCTTGATTTCCGGCAAACCGCCGATCGCGGCCGCCACATCGGCATCGGTAATCTGCAGACCCTCGGCCAGGGTTTTCCCCTTCGCTAATTCCGTCAGCATACTGCTGGTGGCTATAGCCGCCGGGCACCCGTGGACCTGAAATTTAACGTCAATCAGGCGGTTATCCCGAACCTTGATATAGACGCATAAATAATCGCCGCAACCAGGATCGCCCATTGTGCCTACCCCATCAGCGTCCTCAATGATGCCGACGTTACGGGGATTTAAAAAATGATCGAGAACCAATTCTCCGTACATCAGCCCTTGCCCCCCCAATGTCCGGCTGTGACTAATTTCTTCTTATTAATGAGCATCCGTTCAATAAACATTATAAACCCAATGCGAACCTATATCAATAAACATTGCGGAACCCACTATTGGCGGCCGCATCGTTATAAAACCTGGTATGCTACCTGCAATGGCTTTTTAAGCTGATAATAAAATAGGCCATTGCATCAGGTTTCGTCCCGGCAATCCCATCGGTCATCAATCAGCGGGCAAACCTGAAGACCCGCCCGACTCCATTATAAATAAATTTATCCCCCAGGGCCTGGTAAAGCGCGGCGCTGGCGCGAAAACCGGTGCAGTGGCAGGCTACAAGGTACTGGAGATCAAAACGCGGCAGGGCCTGGACCGTTTCCGCCAGCCGTTCCGAGCTGGCGTTTTTGAGATGGGTACCACCGATTACGGCGAAGATGCGGCTGGCACCGGTCAGATCCAGGACATGCTCCAGGGTGCTGATCAGCCCCGCATGGGCGCAACCCAGCACCACCAGCGGCCCTTCCCTGGTGGTAATAATCAAAGATTGATCGTCCCAGAGGTTATCCTGACAATATTCCCCGCCGGACTGGAGGCGAAACTCCGGGCTTAAGGCTTCAAAAGGCTGCCGCCGCCGGATCTCCCCGGTCAAAGTAATGCCATCTTCCATTGCGACCGGCTGGCGGGAAAGGTGAAATACCGCCCCACTCGTTTCTAATTCCGACCGTGACCAGGGAATGCCGGTATACCTGGCTTCTTCACCTTCCCGCTGGCTATATTTAGCCGTAAAGATATCCGGGTGGGCATAGACAGGGAGGGGGCCGGCAATCTCGCTGATTTTTTTCAGGCCGCCGGTATGGTCGGCGTGGCCGTGGCTCAGGGCGATAGTTGTAATCTCCCGCGGGTCAAGGCCCAGAGTCAGCATATTCTGGACAATGACACCCCCGGCACCGGTGTCGAAAAGAATGGTCTTTGCCCCGGTCCGTATCAGAAAAGCGAGACCATACTCCGCTATGAGACCCATGGTGGTTACTGTGTTGTCTACCACATTGGTGATTTCTACAATACCAGCCATCTTATTACCTCCCGCAGGTTATTTCTCAAATAAAAATCCACTTGCCATTAAGTTGCCATGCCACCCGGAAAACGGAGAAAAAGCTCTGCTTATTACCTCCGCAGCAGCAAGCATCTTTTTAGCCGCAGCAGCAACCGCCGGGAAGGCAGCTATCCGGCCGGGAATCCCTTCCGCAGCAAAGGGTTTTTCCTTCGCCCTCCGGGTGGCTCTTAAGTATATGAGGCGCCGCGAAAATCCGCACCAGGCGCGCGCTACCGCAGTCGGGGCAATTATCTGCACCTTCGCGTCTGTTAAAAGTGCTTATCGCCCCACAGTCGCTGCATTTGAATTCAAATTCCGGCATTTACTTCTCACCTCCAACCTGTTACCAGTATAGATCTATAATGTACATACGTCAATATAAAAAATAGCCGGGGCTGTACGGCCCCGGCTCGTGGCATTTGCCTTATTCTCTACAGGTCTTCTTCCTCGTCCGGAGCTTCCTGTCCCCGGCCGCCCTGCTGTTTGCTTGCCTGCATCTGGGCTTTAACAGCCTGCAACTGGCTCTCCAGCATGGCCGCCTGCTGCTTTAAGGCTTCCACATCAGGCGCCGCGGCCGAGGTCGGTACGACGCCGGGAAAGGGCGCGCCCCAGCCTGCCGGCGGCAGCCAGCCATACCCAAAAGACGGTGGGAAAAAACCGTAAGCAAACCGGCGGCCCATGCCGCGGCCGCGGCCAACACCCATACCGCGCCCGAATCCGTAAGCCGGATTCATAAATCCCGGTACAGGGTAACCATTGCAGTAACCGGCGCCCCGGCCTGTCCGCGGACCCAGTCCCCAGGGACCAGTCCTGTCACCACGTGGCATCTTTACGTCCCCCCTTTCTGGACTTATGTCCAAATATATTATATGACTATTATAGCCATATGTCAATAAAAAATTACTCCCTGGCAGGCCTTTTGGCGCTGGTGGAATCTTTCTCCCGCAGCCGAGTATACCAGAGGGGATGGCGCCGGCGGACATAATCAGCATCGACGCAGCCTGTAAACATACCGGGCAAAAGGGGACGATTGGCTTTAAAGACAAAGGCCGCCAGGTGGGCAACGATGCCCGGGACAGCCCTATTTCGCCATCAATACAGTATACCTCCTCCGGGATAAGCCCGGAGGCTTTTCCGCGAAGGTTTCTCATGTCATCGGAAAGCAACCTGCGGTTTTGGGAGCCGCCGGCATATTAAAGCAACAAAAAAACCTGGAGATTCTTCTCCAGGCTCGGGGCGATCTTAAACACCCAAATCCGGTCGGCTTTACTCAAAGGAAGCCCATCAACTATTCGCTTTTCCTTAGCCCCGCTAATTGCACCTGCAGGCTGTCCCACAGAGCCTCCACAGCCCTGGCTGCTGCCCCACGGGAACAAGCCGTAAGGGGTACAGCGTTGACCAGAGCCCTGGCCACATCAACATCAAAGGGGATCTTGCCAGCCAGGGTCAATCCTTGCTCATAGCAGTAATCCTCAATCTCCCGGCTCTTCTCCGGGGCCAGGTCGTATTTGTTAATACACACGGCTACCGGCACTTTGAAGTGATTGGCCAGTTGAACCACCCGTTCCATGTCGTGCCAGCCGGCCACTGTCGGTTCCGTTACCACCAGGGCCAGGGCTACTCCCGTCATGGAGGAAATAACCGGGCAGCCGATGCCGGGCGGGCCGTCGGTGATAATCAGGCGGGCTTCATTTTCCTCGGCCAGGCGGCGGGCTTCCTGGCGGACCATGGT
>DFYS01000057.1:0-14839 GCA_002383405.1 Moorella sp. UBA4076 | reverse complement strand
GAGGCTGGTAGGAACTGGCTGTGCCAGTTTCAGATTGGAAGCCCTTCACCTCACCGTTTTCATCCCTCTGCTGGTGCCGCTCGCAAGCGGCATGGGCGCCTACCGTGAAAATAGAGGCAAGAGGCGTTTTTGTAACAGGCCGCTGGTTTGTCGTTGTTGTGATGACGGCATCAAACCGGCAAACCTCCTGGCAGCGGCCGCACCCGGTACAGAGATCGGCATCGAGCACCGCTTTAGATGAGCCGTAGAATTCATTGACGCTTTCTACTTCCGGCCGCAACAGCAGGTGCAGGTCGGCAGCGTCGACATCGCAGTCGGCCAGGACCTTATCCTCCGCCAGGGTCGCCAGGGCGGCTACCAGCGAGGTTTTACCGGTCCCGCCCTTACCGCTGATTACCAGCAGCTCTTGCATTCTGTGCCACCAACCTCTCTATTTCCTGCCAGAGGCCGACAAAAGCTGCTACCCAGTCAGGGAATTCTTCCACCAGGCACTTTCCCCGAGCGTAGGTGGCAGCATACCTTTTATCAAAGGGGATTTTTAGAAGGACAGGGATACGCTCCTGGCGGCAATAACGTTCCACCCGCAGGTCCCCCAGGGTAGACCGATTGATAACTACCGCAAAGGGGACACCCAGTTCCCGTACCATACCCACGGCCAGTCGCAAATCGTTCAAGCCGAAGGGGGTGGGTTCCGTTACCAGCAGGCAGAAATCGCTATCCTTCACAGCAGCCACCACGGGGCAGGAAGTACCCGGCGGCGCGTCGATGAGGGTCAACCCTTCCCTGCTGGCTCTTTTTTTCACCGCTTTAACCACCGGCGGTGCCAGGGGGTTGCCGACATCAATTTTACCGTGGGCAAAAGCTATTTTGCCGGCCCGGCCCGCAGCTACCATGCCGATACGGTGGGGCTTTTCCGTAATCGCCCCCCGGGGACAAACCAGCGCGCAGCCGCCGCAACCGTGACATATCTCCGGAAAAATAATAACCTTGCCGCCGGTGACAGCCAGGGCGTGGAAAGCGCAGGCCTCACTGCATTGACCACAGCCATCACACTTTTGACTATCAACTTCCGGAACCGGCAGGGTCACTTCCTCCTCTTCCTGGAATTCCGGGTGCAGGAAGAGGTGAGCATTGGGTTCTTCGACATCGCAGTCCAGAACTTGAACCGGCATTTTGCAAGCCAGAGCCAGGGCCAGGTTGGTCACGATGGTCGTCTTCCCGGTGCCCCCTTTGCCGCTGGCCACCGAAATAATCATTGGCTTCACCATACCCTACTCAAGGCTGATAGCTTCGTTTGGACATTCGTCAACGCAGGCACCGCACTCCAGGCAGGCCTCGGCGTCAATAGCAGCGATGCGATCAACGGTAATAGCTCCTGCGGGACATACCTCAACGCAGCTGCCGCACCCGGTACATTTATCCTCGTCAACTCTGGCGGCCATTTTTATATTCCTCCCCGAAATGAGATATGCGATGCTTTCCAGTGCTAAACCATGGTTCAATCAGTGCCTGACAGGTTTATTACCAAATTAATCTGGCGCAAGAAGGCACCGCTCTAACGGCGTTTCCGCGTTTCACTAATTACCCCAACCTTCGTGGCCTTCATGATCATGACTGCAGGTCTCGCCGGTACTCTGAAGCCTGCCGCCCAGATAGGCATTCACTACTGCCTCGATGGGGCCGCCGGCACCACTGATGACATCTATCCCCTTTTCGCAAAATAAATTTACGGCGCGGCTGCCGATACCGCTGACAATGACGCAGGTAACCCCCAGATCGGCCAGATAGCCGGGCAGAAAATCGGGCTGGTGCCCTGGATTGGCGATTACCTCTTTACTGATTACCTTCCCATCGGCAATGTTAAATAGGCTGTACTGGGAACAACGGCCAAAATGTTCAGCTACCATATTTCCATCAGTTGCAATAGCGACCTTCATTATCGTCTACCTCCCCTATTCATGCCAAAATGGGAACCTACACTAGCCTGGGATAAAGGCTCAGCTCCGCCGGCCTGCCAGAGCTGTAACGCCGCCTGAACCGTCGGCGCCTGGGTTGTGTAAACTTTAATCCCGGCGCCCTGTAAAACCCGCAACGCATTGGGGCCGACATTGCCGGTCAGGACTACCTCCACCCCATGGTTAACCAGCGCCTGCGCCGTAGCTATACCGACACCGCCGCCGGCGGCCAGATTATCATTGGCTATGGCCGTAAAGCTGCTTTTGTCCGTATCAGCGATGACAAAATACTGGCAGCGGCCGAAACGGGGGTCGGTACTTGACGTCATTTCCTTACCCTGGGCTGTGATAGCTACTTTCATTGCTGCACTCCCTTCAATACTATTATGGGCATCTGCCCATTAGCATTATATAGTTATTATGGCCCTATGTCAACAAAATATTATGATCCAGGGCGAAACTGGATAAAAAATTAGCCGGCTGGGGCATCCCGGCTACTTTCAGGCCTGTAACGCAGTTATCTATAGCCTTTTTATGATAATTTGCGGGGGTTTATCTCTTTTATAATGATAAAAGAATAAAGACGTGTCCGAACCAGGCCAGCAGCAACCCCAAGCTGATGCTGCTCGCCGTATAAGTCAGGGCCTTAAATAATTGACCATCATCCAGAAGTCTAATAACCTCACAGGAAAAGGTTGAAAAAGTCGTATAGGCGCCCAAAAAGCCGGTTGTCAGGGCCAGGAACAGGTGAGGCCCTAAACGTTGACCTATTGCCGGTTCGCTTACAAGCAGCCCAAAAAGAAAAGCGCCTGTCAGGTTGATGATAAATGTTCCCCGGGGAAAGTCGCATCTATTCCGGGTTGCCAGGGCCTGTCCTAGAGCATGCCTGGTGATAGCCCCTAATAGTCCACCCATGCCTACATAAAAATACTCCAAAATACTCCACCCTCGTCTCAAGCCTTGCTTCGCTGTCCAGCTGACAGGGGAACAGTAAAGCGGGCCATATTAATACCTGTTCTGGCAGCCGCCAATCCCCCCATAACAGACAGCAAAACATATAAGATGGCATAAGTAATATAGCCTTTAGTAAACAGGGTTAACGTTTCCAGGCTAAAGGTTGAAAAAGTGGTAAAGGCGCCGATAAAACCTGTTATTAAACCGGCTCTTAATTGAGGGCTTAAAGTTAAGCGTTCTGTGCTATAGGTAAGCAAAAACCCCATAGCCAAGCACCCGGCTAGATTAATAACCAGGGTCCCCAGGGGAAAAGATGAGTGCCAGGTAAAAGCAAAGTACCGGCTGATGGTAAATCGAGCGACTGCTCCCAGGCAACCAAAAATACCGATATAAACGTAGTCCAACTGGAACCCCCATTTCTTGTAAAACTTCTCGCGGGCCACAAAAAAACCTACCCGGGGAAGTAAAAACCACCCTCACCCTGGTAGGAGTCATCACTGCATAGCGCAGATTAAGGTGAACTCCATCACCTATGGAAACAAAAAACTCACAGGCTAAATTTTACTTTAATATCGACTCGCCGTCAATGGTAGCAAATGCCATTGTCAAGCCCAGGATATGAAACGATGGATTAGTTCCATAACCGTTTTCATTTAACCTGGGCTCCGCCCACAACCCAATCTTGCCGGCGTGACCATTTCTCCTTTGCTGGATATGGCGGCCTAAACAACTTGTTTTTTATTGCAGTTTTGAAGTCTTAAGGTACTAAGTATGATCTTCAACAAGTTGTACTAGAATCCCGCCAGGTAGGATTTGTTTTCGATGGCAGCCCCTACCGGAACGTTATCTTAAGTGCCTTATAGGTGATGATTGCTTAACTTCTTCTGGAAGTAATGACTTGCATAGACCGCACCGAGGGGGTTATGGGCTAAAGCACGATCTTTAGCTGCTAAAACCGTCACCGGAGCATCAGAATACTTGATAAATAAGGTATCGTGCCCTACACACAGGCAGACAATAACGTTCAGGTCAGTCCCGGCCGCATTTAAGAGCATGGCCTGACCGATGGGGTTGCACATGGATTCATAAGACCCGGGATGTACTTTTTCTTCTTCTATAATACCTAATTCCTCTTTAGGCACCGACCCTGTTTTGCATATAACCGAATATACCTCAAAGCCGTTGCTTTGAAGGACGGCTGCAATGCGTTTGGCTTCTTCCCTTACGCCCGTACAAAAGGCCAGCCCGAGCTTACAAAAACCAGCCCGTCGAGAAAATTCCATTATTTCCTCCAGCCTTGTCCATACACCATAGCCAGCGGCCTCTGTCCGGGCGGCGTTCAAGGCGATATTACTTATTGCTGGTTTTTGGTATTCCTTCCTCGCTTCCTGGTAAATGGCTTCGTTCTCATGCATGGGACAGTTTGCCGGTAATTGCTCTAATTTTCCTGTCCCGCAGGCATAAACCCTACATTGAGCACAGCGCATTATCTAAAAAGCCTCCTTGATACATACCAGAGTGGGAATCTTCGCTTGCGTGTGATAAAGGTGTGGTTGCTTGCATTCCCTCAACGCTATTGCGGGCATTTGCTCATAAGCATTATATAGCTATTATGGCCGTACGTCAACAAAAAATATTTGTGGCAACCTGGCTATAGGTATCTTCCAGATCAGCTGCTGCCGGTCCCGTCCAATCAATTCTTATGTTTAATAAACCTTTGCTCAGGGCCATCTAAAGATTGACCTGCTGCTTTTATTAACGCTTCCTCTTACTCTGACAGTGTTCACAAAGGCCGTAGACCTCGAAGTGGTGCTCCGTTGGGAGGAAGCCCTTACCGGCCAGCTCGGCGGCCATAGCTTCCAGGGGACAAAATTTGACGGGTATAGAAGCTCCGCAACCTTTACAGATAACGTGGTGATGGTGCTCCTCTTCCCGCCGCAGCTCATACAGGTCGCCGCCGCTCTCCCGGCTGATGCGGCAGAGAAGGCCGTGGGCCAGCAGGGTATCCAGGTTGCGGTAGATAGTGGAAAAATTGGTTCCCGGCAGGATCTTGATGACCTCTTGAAAGAGCTCCTGGACGTTCATCACCGCCCGGACGCCGGCCAGCACCGTCAGGATGGCCCGGCGCTGGGAAGTAACCCTGAGGTCCTTCTCTTTGAGAATAGCTTCGGGATCCATCGCCGCTGCGGGGTGGGCTTGTTTCTCTGACGCCGTCTTTTTTCGCTGTTCTCTCTTATTTACCTGCTCCATCTGTTCCTTGCTCCTTTCCCGAGGATGACTGCTACCAGAATAGCTACAGCGATGAGGACTATGGTTCCTCCCGGGGCGAGGTCGAAGATAAAAGCGGCATAAAGGCCGCTGATAACGGCACTCAAGGCCACGACGATGGCGATCACAAAGGTAGCCCTGAAGCTGCGGGCGAGCTGCAGGCTGACCGCCGGCGGGATGACCATCAGTGCGGCCACCAGCAGCGTCCCGACCACCCGCACCGCCAGGGCCACAGTCAGGGCCGTAAGCAGCGTGAAATAGATATTGACGGCCCGTACCGGTATCCCCGCCAGGCGGGCCGCCTCCTCGTCAAAAGTGATGGCGAAGAGCTCCCGGTGCAGCAGGGCTACCGAGGCGATAATTACTATCCCGGCGCCGGCAATGACCCGGACATCAGCCGGGGATACGGCTACCAGGCTGCCGAATAAATAGGAAAACAGGTCGGCGTTGAAGGCCTTCCCCAGGCTGATCAAGACCACGGCCAGGGCCATGCCGCCGGACATGACTACTGCCAGGGCGATCTCGGCATACCTCTTAAAAGCGCCGCGGACAAACTCAATCGCCAGGGCGGCGCCGGCGGCGAACAACAGGGCGCCGTAGAAGGGATAAAAACCCAGCAGCATCCCGGCAGCCACCCCGGCCAGGGAGGCATGGGCCAGGCTATCCCCCACCAGCGACATCCGCCGCAACACAATAAAGACGCCCATCACCGCCGCCAGTACCGCTGTGATAATCCCGGCCAGGAAGGCGCGCTGCATGAAAGCAAAACTAAAGATGCACATAGCGGCCTCCAATCCAGTAACCCAGCACCTCAGCGAGATGGTCCTGATCGACCTCGGTAAGATTGTTATGGATGTAAACGCTCTGGTCGCGCACGCAGCCGATTTTTTGCACCCGTCCCAGGGCGGCCTGAACGTCGTGGGTAATGATCACGATCGTCAGGCCCTCTTCCCGGTTGAGATGCTGCAGCAGGTGGTAGAATTCTTCCCGCGCGGCAGGATCGATGCCCGTCGTCGGCTCGTCCAGGAAAAGAGCCACCGGCCGGGACACCAGCGCCCGTGCCAGGAAGACCTTCTGGCGCTGGCCGCCGGAAAGCTCGCCCACCAGGCGGCCGGCCAGATCCGGGATTCCCACCAGTTCCAGAGCTCCCTGTACAGCTTGCTGCCTGGCCCTGACGGCAAAGATCCCCCGCCAAGCGTGATAATAGCCCGAGGCCACCACCTCAGCCACGGTGGCGGGAAAAGAGGTATTGATGTGTCCCGCCTGCTGGGATATATAGCCGATGCGCTGCCACTCCTGAAAGCGCCGGATATCCTGGCCCAACAGCTCCACCCTGCCCGCCCGGGGTTTTAAGAGCCCCACCATGATCTTCATCAGGGTGGTCTTGGCGGCGCCGTTGGCGCCGATGAGGGCTAAAAAGTCCCCGGCAGTTACCACCAGGTTGACGTTTTGCAGGACGTCGTTGCCGCTGTAGGCAAAGGAAACGTTCGTCAGCCGTACCACTTCGGCGGCGGCCGGATACTGGCAGCCCTGAGTTGAAATATTTTTAGCAGCTGGTGCAATTAGTTCCTCTTTGCCGGCAGCCATCCTGAACTACCTTCTTTATCCTCTTAAAATAACATTTTGTCATTACCTATTGGAGTTGAGGCGGGTTCCCTCCGGGCGCTGCCTGTGTCGAACGCGGCCGGCTTCAGGCGTGACTACAACTCGACCCTGCGGGCCGAGAAACTTGTGGCCGTGCTATTCCGCAAGGAGCCTCATCCTTTTAAACCAATGCGGGCTCCGCCCACAACCCAATCTTGCCGGCGCGACCATTTCTCCTTTGCTGAATATGGCGGCCTAAACAACTTGTTTTTTATTGCAGTTTTGAAGACGTAAGGTGCTAAGCGCAAATAGCTCATATCACGACGCGCTCTGCGCGAGGTAACTCCTTCGTTTAGCAGCCCTACTCTAAAGCCTTTTTCAGGTTAGCCAGGTTCTTTTCCATCAGGGTGAAGTAGTCTTCCCCGGCCTTTACCTCCTCAGGTGTCAGCCCGCCGATGGGGTTTAAGACCATGGTCCCGGCGCCCGTTTCCCGCGCCAGGGTATCCGCCAGTTTGGGGCTGGCCAGGGTCTCGAAGAAGATATATTTGACGCCCCGGTCACGGCACAGGGTAACAAGCCGGGCCATCTCCTGGGGTGAGGGTTCTTCCTGGGGGGAAAGGCCGCTGATGGCTACTTGCTCCAGGCCGTAACGTTGCGCCAGGTAAGCAAAGGCGGCGTGAGAGGTAACGATCTCTTTACGGGGCAAGCCAGCCAGGGTTTGCCGGTACTCTCTATCCAGGGTGTCCAGCTTTTGTTCCAGCGCCTGCAGGTTCTGTTCATAATACCCTTTATTGCCCGCATCGGCTGCTACCAGGGTATCACATATCCGCCGGGCGATCTCCTTAGCCAGGACCGGGTTCAGCCAGATATGGGGGTCATTATTGACCATCAGCCCCTCGCCCGCTGCCAGGGTGATGACTCCCTCCTTCTGGAGCTGACTATTGATCTTCCCGGCCCAGGGGTCCATCATCCCGCCCAGGTAAATTAACACCCGGCCTTGATAAAGATTAGCCACCTGCTGGGGCGATGGTTCAAAATCATGGGGTTCTACCCCCACCGGCTGCAGGTTGATTACTTCCGCCTTATCCCCGGCGATCTTCTTAGTAAAATCGTAGAGGGGATAAAATGAGGTATAGACATTGAAGGCCCCTGAGTCAGCCCGGGGTGCCGGGGCCTGCTCCCCCCCTGCTTTGCTATCTGTACACCCGAAAGCCAGCCAGGTTAAACTAAAAACCAACAGCATTAATAACCCCGGCTTTACCAGGCGACGGCCCCATGTGGACCTCATCGGATGTCCTCCTCCTTGTTGCAAATAGTTTGCATTTGCTCCTATTATATAGTCTATGCCCCGGTAAGTCAAGAAATACCAGTAGATAGTCCGCAAAATACACGGCACGCCCGAGGTGCCTGTCAAGAGAAGGGTCGGGATTAGCATTCCAAATTATGATCTTGTCTTCCTGCGCCGGATGTAGTCTAATATTACTCAACAGTTATTTACGGAGGTCTGTAGTAATGATCAATCCAGCCGTCTTCGCTGCAGTATACCAGCGCAACACCAGGCTTCTCATTTATAATGATCTCCTATCCGACCCGGTGGTGGCCGCCTTCCTGGAGGTTTGCCGGCTCTTGGGCAATATGAAACCCGATCAACAGCAACCCAATACGGTCCAGGAGCTGGACACCGCCTGCCGGCGCTTCTTCCACCTGCTGGCAGGAGCGACAGAACTCAGCCAGGAGCCCCTTAGCGGCGACCCCTGGCAGAGTTATCTCCTCGACCACCTGCTGGCCGCTGAGAACACCTTCACCCTGAAGGCCGAACAAAGGGGGGCCGGCAGCATGGGCGCCGCCCTGCAGGCAGCCGCCCGCCAGGACCTGACCGACCTGCAGGCCCTGGCCGGCCTGGCCGCGCCTGCCTATGCCGCCGCTCGGGATGTTCTAACCAGCAATATTGCGCTGGCCAGCGACCCCGGACAAAGGGATAGCCAGCCGGCTATGGCAGGCGGCGCTGGTGCGTCTGGAGAAAAGTCTCTGTCACTAGCCCTGTTATCCCAGGACACCACGGCATCCGGGAGCACGATGCCCGAGGCGAGAAACACCATAGAAAACTCTTCCGCCGCAGGAAACCTTCCCGCCATGGAAAACCTTCCTTACGCCAACGTCAGGCTCCCAGGTGCCATCCTGGCAACTGCTACTATCCCCGACTGGACCCAGCTGCAGCCCCTCGACCCCGTTTGTACTGCTTTTTCCGCCCCGCCCCACGACCCGGCTCCCTTTGCCCCGGCCCCTGTACGGGAGTCAAAAGCGGCAGGAGGGGCGTTCCGGGGACCCTCGCCCAGCACCCTGCAACCGCCGGCTGTCGCCCGTCGCGAGTTAAAAAAACAACTCCTGGCCACTGCCGACTGGGGCCGGGAGGGCCTGAATCTCCTGGCCGATTACTACCATGCCTATGGCGCCGGTATCCTCGGTAGTTTTTGGGCCTTCCGCTGGGAGCGCGGACCGGCCGGTGGCCGGCTGGCCGGCATTGCCGACCCCGACCCCATCACCTTCGCCAACCTCATCGGTTACGAGGCCGAACGCCAGGAGGTCGTTCGCAATACGGAAAAATTCCTGCGCGGCCTGCCGGCTGTCAACATCCTCCTTTACGGCGCCCGCGGCACCGGCAAGTCGTCGACGGTGAAGGCCTTGCTGCCCGCCTGCGGCAGCCGGGGCCTGCGCCTCGTCGAGCTGCCCAAGCGTCTTTTAAGCGATTACCAGGAGATATTAAAAATCCTTGCCCCCCGGCCGCAGAAGTTTATCATCTTCATCGACGACCTTTCCTTTGAAGAGGACGAGGTAGAGTATAAGGAACTGAAGGGTTTGCTGGAAGGCAGCCTCCAGGTACGGCCGGCCAACGTCCTGGTCTACGCCACCTCCAACCGCCGCCACCTGGTGAAGGAGTCCTTCGCCGACCGCAGCTTCAACCCCGCCGTTACCGCCGGGGGTGACGTACGCTTGCAGGATACCGTCCAGGAGAAACTCTCCCTGGCGGAGAGGTTTGGCCTGACTGTCATCTTCCCCAGCCCCGACCAGGAGCAATACCTGACGATCGTCCATGAGCTGGCCCGCCAGGCCGGCCTGGAGCTGGAACCCGGCGAGCTGCGCCGCCGCGCCCTGCAGTGGGCCCTCTACCAGAACGGCGCCTCCGGCCGCACCGCCCGGCAGTTCATGGACTACCTTTGCGGCGAGCATGCCTAAAACCCTTGCGACGCCTTAGCCTGCAGGCTACCGTAAGGCGAGAATAGCGCAAGAACTAAAAAAGTACGGCGCCACCAGCGCTCTGCTACTCACAGACCGTAAAGTTTATAACAGCTGCGGCAGGGCGGTGGGGGCAGGGGTACCTCAGGATTCGCCAGCAGGAAGGGATTAGTTAATTCAAGGCGGTGTTGAAAGTACTGGCGGAAACCGCGGGCTGCTTTATTTCGCACTACACTGGCCAGGCCGGCAGTAACATTCCCGTAATTAAATGGGGTCACTGGTTCCTGCTGATTACAGAAAAAACGGGGAATAGGACCCGCAAAGGGTAGGCCCAGATATACGCAGGGGGCTACTTCGCCGCGGCTGTTGATAAAAATATGCTTCAACGGCAGGGCGTCACAGACCATTACCCTGGGGTTAAATTGTAAAGGGTAAGTCCGCAGGGGGATACCCAGGGCCGCGGCGCGTCCTTCAGCTGCCTGAAGCTGCGCCTGCTGTTCCTCATACTCCTCTCCCGGGCAGGCAAAGGCCCGCAGGGCTTCCATCTCCGGCGTGAGGGTGAGATCCAGGTTGATGGTTACCACTTCATCAACGCCGGCAGCGGCAGCCTGCTCTAAAAATGCCGGCAGTTCCGCCAGGTTGGAACGGGTCATCAGGTAAGAACAATGAATTTTAGGCAGGGGGCTGCTATACCGGGCTTTAATTTCGGCCAGACGGTTGATATTAGCGAGCAAACGCTTGAGGTTGGAGCCAGCCCGCAAGGAGGCGTGGGTAGCCGGAGTACCTCCGGCGACGGATAAACCCAGGATGTCACACGGGAACTCCACCAGCCGTTCCATCAGTCCCGGGCCCAGGAGAATGCCGTTAGTGGTAAAACCGACACGGCAACCTTTGGCTTTAGCCAGCTCGATCATATCCAGCAACCGGGGGTGGAGCAAGGGTTCGCCCCATCCCTGGAAGTAGATCAAACCGATTTGCGGCAGGTAGGGGGCTAAATAACGCTCAAATACCTCCCACGGCAGATCGGTATTATACCAGCCTTCGCCGCCTTCTTTCAAAATGGTATGGGGGCAGTAGCGGCAGCCAAGCTGGCAGCGGCTGGTAACCTCCAATTGCACCACTGGAAAGCGGCGCCGGGGTTGAAACAGCTTGCGCCAGGGCATAGTGATATTCCGCCAGTCCATTATTGTTACCTCCGAATAATAGACGATAAGCAGGAAGCCAATTCTAGTATAGAATTTATGTGGACATATGTCAATTTATTAGCGAAAAAAATAGCAGCTTTGGACATAACCTGTGCTGACGCCATTCTCAGCATGTAAAGTGACTGCTTTTTAATAGTCGTTTGAACGACGATTATTAAGCGCAATTGACCCGTCCCCGCACCTGCCGGCGTAAAGTACCGCGCAGGTCGCAAAAGCGCCCCGTATTGTGGCAAACTCGTTTTTGAGCGCGATATATCAGGCCGTTGATTAAGAAATTGAAGGCAACGGCAAGCACGGCCTGCAGGTGCAGATAAACTGCGAGTTCCCTGTTCATGGCCGGGCTCCTTTATTTGAGATTAAAACGTATTGCGCCAGCTCGTCCCGGCTGGAGATGCACAGCTTTTCGTAAATTTCCAGCATGATGTTCTTGAGCCTGCCGACGGAAATGTTAAACTGCTTCGCGATTTTGACGTAAGGAACACGGCGGGCCACCAGCTGCGCAAAATGATAAATCATAAAAATCTATGGGCAAATCTAGTAAAAAGAGATATAATAGATGATGTGTTTGCAAACAGGAAAGGAGGGCATCGTTTTTTGTTACCCCAGGAAACTTCTCATTCATCGGAACCCCAGCGTAAAGCCGACATCACGATTAAATTATCGGAATTTGAGATCCCGCCCATGCAGGACATCTTGCTAGTCGGCAAAAGAGCCCCTATCGGTCCTGAAGCCGTCAGGCGAATGGTAGATGCGGTTTCGCCGGAACAATATGAGATAGTCCGCCTCAACCATGAAATTTTTGAAGCTGTGGTAGTAAAAAAATCTCTTTTAAGACTCCTGCCCAAAGAAAAGCTATTGCCGGTTGTAATCGATGAAGGAAACCGCATCGCCGACAACAACATGGTGGTTAAGGCCCAGATCAATATTACCATCCAGATCAGCAGGACGGTGGATTTGTAGTGCCCACGATAGAAGGCCTGATAAACCACCAGCTTTATACCATCGAACCCCTGGCCAGTGTCGGCCGGGCGGCACTCATCATGGAATGTTATAGGATAGGCAGCCTGCCGGTAGTAGAAAAGGGGAAACTGGTAGGCATCATCACTTCCAGAGATATAAGAAGATCGCACCCCAACCGGCTGGTTGCTGATGCTATGACCCGCGAAGTGATCACCATACCGCCCACAGTTTCCCTCACAGAAGCGCAAAAATTAATGGCAAAATATAAAATCGAACGGCTGGTAGTTGCCAGAGAAAAAGATGTCATTGGCATCGTTACCTATGCCCATATTATGGCAGAAATAGGCAGATACACCGATAGCCTCACGGGGTTAAATAAAGCCGAAATATTTTATGAAAAAGCCCTGGAACTACTAAAAGAAGGCCGGGAAATTGCAGTAGTCTTCCTGGATCTGGATAACTTCGGCTTGATTAATAAAGAGTACGGCCATATCTACGGCGACAATGTCCTGCGCCAGACTGCTTTAATCTTAAATAATTTAATTGACATGAACAAAGAAACTTCGTGTCGTTATGCAGGAGACGAATTCGCCCTCGTTACCACTAGAACGCTAGCCGAAGCCGAAAAACTTGCCCTGCAAATGGTCCAGTCTATTGCCAATGAAAATTGGCCTGGTAAAATAAAGGTCACTATTTCTGCCGGGGTGGCCGGGGGGCGTCGCGCTATAATACGCGCTGCCGATGAAGACAGTGGTTATATTGTCAAAAACTTGATCAATATGGCCAGCCTGGCTTCAACCAGAGCCAAAAACCTGAATAAACCCGTAGTGGTTGTAGAGGCAATTGAATTTAAAGAAGCTTTAGGTATGTAGTATCTTGGCTGTCTTTTACGGCAAAAACCGGGTGCGGCAAAGGCCGGCATCTTTTTCTAATCCCTCAGGGTCTCATAAATATCGGCAAAGCGGGGGGCAATCCGTTGAAAGGTCATTAAAACCTCGGGGTCAAAGTGCCCTGGTAATACGCGCCCGTCACCGGCAGTGATAATGCCGCAGGCTTCCCGGTGGGAAAAGGCGGGCTTATAACTGCGTTTATTGCGCAAGGCGTCATAAACATCCGCCAGGGCGACAATTCTCCCAGCCAGGGAGATATCTTCCCCTTTTAAACCGGCCGGGTAACCGCTGCCGTCCCATTTTTCATGATGGTGCAGGGCGACTTCCCGCGCCATTTGTAAGCGCGGGGCATCCCCCAGAATCCTGGTGCCATAGAGCGGGTGCTGATGCATCAATCGCCATTCAACTGCGTTTAGCCGGCCCGGTTTCCGTAAAACATCGGGATGGATGTGAACTTTACCTACGTCATGCATCTGGGCCGCCAGGGCGATCTCGCGGCAGAAATAATCGGCACAGCCGAGGTTTTGGGCCAGTTCCCGGGCAAAAATCCCCACGCGGGTGATATGGTTACCGGTGTCATCATCATTGACTTCCGCCGCCCGGGCCAGGGCTTTGATGGTATAGTGAAAAGCCTCCTCTGTGCTTTTTATTTGCCCGGCCACGAGTTGCACAAACTGGCTGTAAGTCAGAAAATTGCGTAGAACATCGAGTTCATAGGCCGTCACCCGGCACGGATAATTAAAGGCTGCTATTAACAGGGGATAGTTATAATAGGCGGCATAATTACGCCAGGGACCGGTGCCGGCCGGCATTCTGGACACCAAGAAATCAGCGACGGCTTCTTCCTTCCCATCTTCACGGTTAGCAAAGACGCCCTCCCGGGCCGCCAGGATGACCTCCGCACCAGGAGAACCGGCCGGCCAAGAGAAGGCCACGGCCTCAGCCCGGATACTCCCGCCCTGGCGGCGGTAGAAACACCCCCGCCAGTTCACCGGCGCGTCCGCTGCAGCTGTCAGGACTGCTTCCGGCGCCCTTTCCTTTAAACCCAGTAATTGCTGCCATAATTCCTGATTAACCGTTTCCAGTTTAAAACTCAAGGGGTCGAAACTCCCGAGGAGACCTTCCACATGGCGGGTTATATAATTGATATGTTTGTGAGCATAATGCAACTGGTCGTTTAACTGCTTGACCCGCAGTAAGGAGCGCACCCGGGTCGTCAGCTCTAATTCATGAAAGGGTTTGGTCAAAAAGTCGTCCGCCCCGGCCTCCAGCCCCTGCACCCGGTCTTCCAGCTGGTTCAGGGCCGTTACCATGATAATGGGGATCAAGCGAGTGGCCTCGTCGCTCTTCAGCATCCGGCAGACGGTAAAACCATCCAGGCGCGGCATCATTACATCCAGGAGTATAAGGTCGGGGTTTTCCCGGGCAACTATATTCAGGGCGTCTTCACCATTATTTGCCAGCAAGACTTCATGCTGCAGCGGTGCCAGCATGGATGCCATTAGCTTCAGGTTCATCTTTTCATCGTCAACGATCAGGATTTTGGGTCTATTCTCCACCCGCTTTTTCTCCTCCCAAAATAACATCCTCCTAAAAAATGGCTGGGAACCTTCCCCACTCTCTATACCGCTAATTTTATAATTCGCCGGTGGCGCCGGCCACCATGGATGGCCCCTCACCGGACTGCCACCTGTCTGTTTTCAGGCCCTTCGATATAAAACCTGCCCTCCGGCCGGGCCTTGCTGTCTTATGGCTTTCCTGCAATTATAACAAAAGTTAAGTTCCGGCG
>DFYS01000070.1:5235-13937 GCA_002383405.1 Moorella sp. UBA4076 | reverse complement strand
CCTTCCACCGCGGCCGGTAGCTGATGTGCGTTTTTTCCTTCTTATTTCCCCAGCACCTCCAGAGCCTTCTGCAGCTGGGTATCCCGCTCCAGGTCCGGGGCGTTGGCCAGCACCTGCAGCTCCAGCTGCGGGTCCAGGGTGACTTCGTATTCCGGAGCGATGCCCTTCTTGTTAATATCGTGCTTGCTGGGAGTCAGGTATTTGTGGGTGGTAATCTTCACCGCCGTGTCTCCAGGCAGGGGAAAGACGGTCTGGACAACGCCCTTGCCAAAGGTCTTCTCCCCTACCAAAATGCCGCTGTCGGTATCCTTGATGGCCCCAGCGACAATTTCCGCCGCGCTGGCGCTGCCTTTATTCACCAGGAGCACCAGAGGCAGGGGCTGGGCGTAACCGCGGGCCATCAGGGCTTCGCTATTTTTCTGGTCAGCGATGTAGACCACCGGACCTTTAGCGATAAAGAAGCTGGCTACATCTACGGCTGCCGGCAGGGCGCCGCCCGGGTTATTACGCAAATCCAGGATCAGCTTCTGCATCCCCTGCTGGCGCAGTTCCCGGAGCTGCCGTCCCAGGTCGCCGGCCGTCTGTTCATTGAACATGGTCAGGTTTATATAACCGACACCCTGGTGTCCGGGCAGCATCTTGCCGTCTACCGTCGGCACCTTGATAATCTCCCGCGTCAGGGTCACTTTACGGGTATTGCTCTGACCTTCGGAAAAAACGGCCAGCTCCACTGTTGTCCCCGGTTGGCCCTGCATCAGGTTGGAGGCTGTCTCCAGGTCCATGCCGGTGGTGTCACGGCCGTCGATGGCGACGATATAGTCGCGGCTTTTTAGCCCCGCCCGCTGGGCCGGGGTCCCCTTGAAGGGCGAAACAACCATCAGCCGCCGGTCTTTTTCATCCAGGGTGATTAAAAGGCCGACGCCGCCGTAGCTGCCGGTGACGCTTTCCTGCAGCTGCCGGTAGGTTTTGGCATCAAGATAAGTCGAATAAGGGTCATCAAGGGCACCGACCATGCCCCTGATGGCCCCTTCAATGAACCTGTCGGTGCTGGCGGGCTCCAGGGCCTGGAACCGCAATAAGGTATAAGTTTTAACCAGCTGCTCTATTACCTGGAAATGGGTAGCCACCCCCACCGCCAGGGCGAGGGTAACTACCACACACAGAGCCAGGAGCCCGTTCTTAACCTGTCGCCAGATTTTTGGCAAGCCGACCACCGCCCGCTGTTAGCTTTACCTCAATCCTTACCCATTATATGTACCGGGTACGGGGATTAGTAATAATTCATGGGGTTGGTGGGCTCGCCCTGAAGCATGATCATAAAGTGCAGATGCGGCCCCGTACTCCACCCCGTGGAACCGACGCGGCCGATCACCTGGCCTTTTTTAATCTCCTGGCCTTCCCGGACCAGGATACTCGACAGGTGGCCGTACATGGTCGACAGCCCGCCGCCGTGATCAATAGCAACATGGTTGCCATAACCCCCCAGGTAACCGGTGGATAAAACCTCACCGTCCAACGGGGCGATGATCTCCGTGCCGGTAGGCGCCGGGAGGTCGACACCGTCATGAAAGCGCCTGGTCTTCAACAAGGGATGGATGCGCCAGCCAAAGGGCGAGGAGATGCTGGTATGACCCGGCAGCGGCCAGAGCATGCCTTTGGTCCCTTCCGGTCCCAGCTGGCGCTTGCTTTTAGCCTGCTCGGCGTGGATTTTAGCGGCAATCTGGCGGGAGAGAGCCTCCATTTCATCCAGGGCCGCTGCTACCCGCTTCTTCTCCGCCTCTACCTGGGCCAGGAGCTGGCGCCGGCTTTCCTGGCGGGAAGCCAGCTGCACCCTTTCGCCGTCGGCCTGGCGCCGCAGCTGGGCAATCTTGTCCCGTTCGGCTTCCAGCACGGCTTTCTGGGCGGCGATCTTCTCCTTTTCCGCCTTGATCTCGGCGATGAGTTTGACATCACCCTGGGCGATCTTGGCCAGCAGCTCCATACGCACCAGGAAATCCTCCATGGTGGTGGACTGAAGCAGGACCTCGATATAATTCACCTGCCCCACCTGGTAGATATCCTTGAGGCGGGTGCACAGAATATCTATGCGCTTGGCCTGGCCTGCTTCCGTCTGCTGCAATGCGGCGGTGACCTGCTGGACGCGGGTTTGAGCGGCATCCAGCTCCTGATCCAGCCGGGCGATCTCGGCTTCTTTGGCCTCGATTTCCTGCTCGATTTGTTCCAGCTGCTGCAGCAGGGCTTTACCTTCGTCGTTTTTCTTTTGCAGCAGTTTTTGCTGCTCCTCCATATTGCGCTGGATCTGCTGTTGCTGCTTTTGCAGATCATCAAGGGTAGCGCCGTAGGCCGGCAGGATACCCAGAGTAAGGGCTGCCAGGATTAACAGGGCTATTATTTTCTTGCTAATCGGCTTCACCCCCCTTCCGCGGTAAGCTATACATTTAAGAAACGCCTGATGGACAGCAGGCTGCCCACGGCTCCCACCAGGGCGCCGCCAACCACCAGGCTGGCAACGCTGGCCAATACCAGCCCGGGGTCATTAAATAGCGGTACAAAAACCATCGTCAGGGCTATTCTTTTCAAGAGGATATTATAGCCGGCATAAAGGATCAGCGCAGCGCACGCCGAACCGGCCAGGCCGATGAACAGCCCCTCCAGGAAAAAGGGCCAGCGGATAAACCAGTCGGTGGCGCCGACATACTTCATAATGTTTATCTCGCGCCAGCGGGAATAGACCGTCAGGCGGATGGTGAGGACAATCAAGAACAGGGCGCCCATCCCCAGGACGAGGATAATGCCCGCCCCCAGCCAGCGCAGCCAGCGTACCACGGCAAAAAGGCGGTCGACCGTTTCCTGGCCATAATTCACCTTTTCCACCGCGGGCAGGGCCTGAATGGCGGCTGCCACGTCATGGATTGTCTCCGGGTCGGTCACCCGCACCCGCAGATAATCGGGCAGAGGATTGATACCGCCGGTGGCCCCCAGCAGTTCCTCTTCGCCGCCAAACTGCTGGCTCAGTTGCTTCAGCCCCTCTTCCTTGGGCACCAGGGTGACTTCCGTTACCCCGGGCATAGCTTTAATCTGCTCCTGCGCCTGGTAGGCCTGCTGGCGGGGGGTATCCACCAGGAGAAAAGCGGCAATTTCCACATTGGATTGCAGCCGGGCGGCGACGTAGTTGATATTAAAGACCAGGAGTAAAAAGGCGCCCAGAAGAAACATCGATATAGCCACGCTGGCTACCGCTGCCAGGCTCATCCAGAAATTGCGCCCCAGGGATACCCCGGCCTGTTTGAAGAAGTAACCGGTTGTCCTAAGCTTCATAACCGTAGACCCCCTCCCGGTTATCCCTGACCAACCGGCCCTCCTGCAGGGCGATTACCCGTTTGCGCATGCTGTTGACGATATCCCAGGCATGGGTGGCCATGATTACCGTTGTGCCCAGGTGGTTAATATCTTCCAGCAGCTTCATGATCTCCCGTGAAGTCCCCGGGTCCAGGTTGCCGGTCGGCTCATCNNTGGGGAAACATCCGTGCCCGGTAGCTTAAACCCACCTGAGCCAGGGCCTTTTCCACCCGCGCTTTGATTTCCCGCGCCGGCACTTCAATGACCCGCAGGGCGAAGGCGACATTTTCCATAACCGTCCACTCGGGCAGAAGGCGGAAGTCCTGAAAAACGATGCCGATATTGCGACGCAAAAAGGGCACTTCGCTCCTTTTCAGGCGGGCGATGCTGCGACCGCCAATGAGGATCTGCCCCTTCGTCGGTATATCCTCCCGGAAGAGGAGACGGATAAAAGTCGATTTGCCGGCCCCGCTGGGCCCTACCAGGAAAACAAATTCACCTTTATCTATCTTCACGCTGATATTATCCAGGGCGGTAATATGCGGCGCATAAACCTTGGTGACATTATAAAACTGAATCAATCCTGCACCTCCAGGGAAAAAGAAAAAACAACCTCTAGAGGGTTGTTTTCGACATAAAGGGCCGAAATCCTCCCGGCTGATGCTAATTGTTATAATTTGTCTACCCGAAATTGGAGGTGGGAAGTGGGGGGTTAGAAGTTGGAGACTTGTCGGAACTGGCTGAAGCCAGTTCCTAATTAAAACCTGCCACATTGCCGTTTTCATCCTGCTGCTGGTACCGCGTAAGCAGCATCAGGGTCTTCCATAGTAGCATCGACCGGCAAAAAAGCCGTGATGGAATATATTCCCGGTATGTGATATAATTAATCTATCTAGATTTAAGAAAGATCGCTGTATTCATCAAGGGGTGAAGAACGTTGCCTCTACTGAGGGAATTACGGCTTTCGAATACTCAGAAGCGGGCGCTTGCCCGGTTGAAAGCCGAATTGACGGCACACTATCCGGTGGCTAAAACTTTGATCTTCGGGTCCGTAGCCAGGGGAACGGCAGAAAAAGAATCCGACCTGGATGTCCTGGTACTCACGAAACGACCGATGAAGCATCGCGAAAAGCATGATATCTACGCCATGGTAACAAAGATTAACCAGGCTTTCGACAGCAATATCAGCACCCTGATTGTTGATGAGCGTTCCTGGGAAAACGGCCTTTACTCCCTTTTACCGATCAAGGAAGAAGTCAACCGGGATGGGGTGACGTTTTAGATGCCGGCCAACCGGGAAACCCTGGTCAGGTACTGGATGGACAAAGCCCGGCGCAGCTTAAATGCGGCCCGGCGTGAGTTCGAAGAGCAAAACTACGATTTCTGCGCCAACCGTTTGTACTATGCCGTCTTTTACGCCGTTAGCGCTGTCCTGATATTGCAAGGCAAGTCTTTTAAGAAACACAGCGGCGTCCGGGCGGCACTGCACCGTGATCTGATTAAACCCGGCATCATACCCGAGGAATATGGCACGTTATACGATGCCTTACTCCGGGACCGCGAAGAGATAGATTACATAGCTTTCGTTGAGCCTGACCCGGAGGTAATAAAAGAAGAAATCATTAAGGTTGGGGAATTACTAAATATCCTTGCCGATATTATAGTAACTATAAAGGAAGGATGGGAAACTGGAAAGTAAATAATTCCCTGTGCTATCAACTATATGTTCGCCTCGCACATACATAAGTTTACCTCGAGGTTCTGGTATATTACGACCCAGGCTTCTGCCGTTTCTATCCACTCGGATATAATAACCTGAACATTTTTGACAGCTTCTTCGTAGGTTTCACCATCAGCCATACAACCTGGCAATTCAGGAACCTCAGCTATATATCCCTGATCTTCCTCGCTCCAGTGAATAATTATTTCATACTTATACATTCTATTTGCCTATCAGCAAGTCCTTTCAATACTTTATCTAAGATATCTCTACTCATGTCTTTTTAAATCCCTTTCAGCCTCTTCACCGCCGCCACGATTTCTCCCGCCGTGAGCCCGTATTTTTGCAGCAGCTCGTCGGGCTTGCCGGACTCGCCGAAGGTGTCGCGGATGCCGACCATGGCCAGGGGGACGGGTTTCTCCGTTGCCAGGACCTCAGCTACGGCGCTGCCCAGGCCGCCGATGATGGTGTGTTCCTCGGCCGTCACCACTGCACCGGTGGCTGCTGCCGCCAGCACCGCCTCCCGGTCCAGTGGCTTCACAGTGCTCATGTTGATGACCATAACCTCCAGGCCGGCCGCCGCCAGCTCGTCGGCTGCCTCCATGGCTTTCGCGACCATAATGCCGCAGGCAATGATCGCCGCGTCTTTGCCCTGGCGTAAGCTACTGGCGCGGCCGATCTGGAACTGGTAGTCCCCGCCGTAAATAACCGGTACGGCCGGCCGGCCCAGACGGATATAGACCGGCCCCTTATAAGCGGCAGCCGCAAAGACGGCCTGCCGCGCTTCTTCACCGTCGGCGGGGACGATGACTGTCATGTTGGGCACGGCGCGCATAAGGGCGATATCCTCAATGGCCTGGTGGGAGGCGCCGTCTTCGCCGACGGTCAGGCCAGCATGGGTGGCGGCGATTTTGACGTTAACCTGCGGGTAGGCGATGCCGTTGCGCACCTGGTCGTAGGCGCGGCCGGTGGCAAAGACGGCGAAGGTGCTGGCAAAGGGGATCTTGCCGCTCAGAGCGAAACCGGCCGCCGTGCCCATGAGGCTCTGCTCAGCGATACCCATATTGAAAAAGCGTTCGGGGAACTCTTCGGCGAAGTAGCGGGTCATGGTGGATTGGGAGAGGTCGGCGTCGAGGACGACCACCTGCTCGTTTTGCCGTCCCAGCTCCACCAGGGCACGGCCGTAGGCCTCTCTGGTCGCGATTTTGGTCATGATGGTATCTTCCTCCGTATATGAGATGTGATAAGGGCGCTCATTTTCCCCGTTCGCTGGCGGCGGTACATCATTTATGAATGGTCCGTGTAACTGCTCAGGCTACCTTCTCTAATCTATATTAGTGCTGCCTGCCGTCAGGATCACAAACCCGTTCAGCCATATATAGGTTTCCGGGCTACTGCTATCAGGCTGACCGCCAGCCAGGCTGAGCAGTTACTGGTCCGTTTGATAAAAGCTAGCCGCCATCATAATTGGCTCCCTCGAAAAGCGGCATCGGAAGAGCAAGTTTACTCAGATGAGTAACCGCGTTGAGCATCAGCAAGCAACGGCACGTCAACCCGTTAGCGCCGCAAAACCCGGTAACGGAACATTAACTGATCTCGGCCAGGGCCTGTTCTACTTCCTCTGGTTTCGGAGCCCTGCCGTGCCAGCCAGCCTGGTTTTCCATAAAGCTGACGCCTTTACCTTTAACGGTTTCGGCGATAATAACCGCAGGCCGGCCCTTTATCCCGCGCGCCTGCTCCAGGGCGTTCAGGATCTGGCTGAAGTCGTGACCGTCGATATTCAGGACCTCCCAGCCGAAGGCGCGGAATTTGTCGGCCACCGGTTCCGGCGACATGACCTCTTCCACCTGGCCGTCAATCTGCAGGTGATTATGGTCGACAATAGCCGTCAGGTTGTCCAGGCGGTACTGGGCGGCGGCCATGGCCCCTTCCCAGACCATACCCTCTTCCAGTTCGCCGTCCCCCAGGAGGACGTAAACACGGTAATCCTGCCCGTCCAGGCGGCCGGCCAGGGCCATGCCGTTGGCTACCGCCAGGCCGTGGCCCAGGGAGCCGGTGGAGACTTCCACCCCCGGCACAGATTTGCGGTCGGGGTGACCCTGGAGGGGACTGCCCAGCCGGCGCAGGGTGGTAATCTGCTCTACCGGGAAAAAGCCCTTTTCCGCCAGGGCGGCATACAGGACCGGGGCGGCGTGGCCTTTGGAGAGGACGAAGCGATCCCGCTCCGGCCAGTCCGGCCGCGCCGGGTCCAGGCGCATGACCTGAAAATAAAGGGCGGTCACAATCTCCACTGCCGACAGGGACCCGCCGGGGTGGCCGGAGCCGGCGGCACCAACCATCCTGATGATATGCCGCCGCAACCGTCGTGCTGCAGCCTTCAGTTCCTGATAATTATCAGTCAAATGTATCAATCCCCTTTTGTGAGAGGTGAGATTATGGTACCCAATTTAAGGCGACAGGGTGTGGTGTTGATACCGTGCCACGGCGTACAGACGTCTTTCCTGTTGAGCAGCCGTTCTTAAAGGGAGGTACGCCGCTGTAGACGACCCCTCCGTAAAGCAGGGGCCGCCAATCTCACCCCCGCCACTGGCGGAAACCTTCGCCCAGGACTTCATGGATATTGCTGACGATAACAAAGGCGCGCGGGTCGATGGTCGCCACCAGGTCCTTCAGGCGGCTGACCTCGGAGCGTTGTACGACCACCAGCAACACTTCCCGTTCCTGGCGGGTGTAAAGGCCGCGCCCGGCCAGGCCGGTTACCCCCCGGTCGAGTTGTTCCATTACCTGGCGGGCTATGGTGTCGGCATAATCGGAAATGATAATAACGGCCTTGGCATAACCGCCGCCTTCCTGAATGGTATCGATGGCCCGGCTGGTAAGAAACAAAGCCAACAGGGCGTAGAGGGCGAGTTCGATATTAAAGGTCAATCCCGCCAGGCCGATAACCAGGGCGTCGACAATCAGCAGGCCGATGCCGGTGCTGATGCGCAGGAAGTGACGAAAAAGAAGAGCAGCCAGGTCAGTGCCGCCGGTGCTGCCGCCGTAACGAAAAACCACTCCCAGGCCGACACCGCACAGGAGACCGCCGTAGATACTGGCCAGCAGAGCATTGGCCGTAGGGGCATGGAGCCACAGCGCCAGGCCGTCGGTAAACAGGGAGAGGGTCACAGTGCCATAGAGGGTCTTGAGGCCGAAATTCCAGCCCAGCACCTTCAACCCGGCCAGAAAAAGGGGAATATTGAGGGCGAACATCGTCAGGCCTACCGGCCAGCCCAGGAGATAGTGGAGGATCGTAGCCAGGCCGCTGACCCCGCCGGCGGCGATCTTGTTGGGCACCAGAAAAAGGACCAGTCCCAGGGCTGTGATTAAAGAACCAGCGGTAATCCCCAGGTAGTCAAACCATGCTTTACGCCGCAAAACCCTACCCCCTGGAACGTTATTCCTTTTCGACAGGGAAAGCCTTTTTTCCTGCCTGGTTAAAGAGAATTATTCTGCACGCCGCCCGGCCGCTCCAGGCAGGGGGGGCGCCGTCCATAAAGAGAGGCCAGGTAGACACCCTTGCCGCCGGGCAGCGCCAGCAACAGGATGAAAATGGCAGTATTTATGTAAGGTTTGAGGGGTGGGGCAGGTTCCCTTCAGGCGC
>DFYS01000070.1:0-5190 GCA_002383405.1 Moorella sp. UBA4076 | reverse complement strand
AGTAACATACTGATCGGCAGAACGCTATTTTCAGGGTAGGACTATGTTGACCTGGTTAATATCAGGGCACCGTCATAGCCAGCTGGCAAACATCTAATCCCGCCAGATAATTGCCCCGGCCGGGCAAATCTCCCGGCAGCAGTTGCAAGGATCACAAGCGGCCGTTATCCGGTAAAAGGGGGCCGGACCTCCGGAGGTATTCCTCAGTGCCCGGTCAGATGCCACCCCGGATAAGGAA
Source organism: Moorella sp. UBA4076 (assembly GCA_002383405.1). GTDB lineage: Bacteria > Bacillota > DSM-521 > Neomoorellales > Neomoorellaceae > Neomoorella. The sequence goes on along the minus strand of DFYS01000070.1, from coordinate 4,952 downwards.
GGATTATCGTCATTGCCCGCGGGAGTCCAGTCGGCCTCAATAATAGCCCGCCGGGGGCATACTACCGTACAGTCGCCACAGGCAATGCAGTTATTGGTTATATAGTAAGGCATGGCAATCCCCCGCTTTTATTTCAGTATTCCTCCTGAGCAGATGCGATTATGCAGCCAGGGCCGGCGGGGGGGGAAATCGCCGAACTAGAAAAAAGCCCGGGCTTGTTTAGCACCGGACCTCAGCTTTTTTACTTACCCGTTCCAGGGCTTCATGAAAAAAATCGAGCAGCAGTCTGTGCTCGCCGCTGGTTAGATTGCCAATCTGCTCCTGCAGGCGGTTCAGGTAGCCGGCCATCTGGGCGGCCGGGTTTCCCTGGGGCAACAGGTTGACGGCCAGACCCAGGCCCGTACCGGTGGCCAGCAGCAGGCCGGCTTCCGGCCGTGGTGCCTTTTGCAGGGCGCCGCATACCAGGCTCAAAGCCTTTTCCCCCAGGGATTTCAAGTATGCCAGCAGGACGGTCAAAGTATAGGCGCAGGTAATAACTGGATAGACCTTGCCGGGTATCTCTTCCATCAATTCATGAGCTACCCGGCCGGCCTCGCGGGGTAAAAGGTCGCCCAGAGTATCCAACAATCTGGCCCGCACCTGCTGCCAGTCCATGGCAAAGGTAGAATTACCGCCGGCCAGAGGGGCGGGAAAAAACATAATCATCGATCGCCCCGGCGTCTTCTCGTTGTTGTTGACGATATACTGCCGTTCCAGATAGCCCTCTTTCTCCAGTTCCAGCAATACATCGTAGGCTGTCCATTTGCTGACCTGCAGGGCTTCGGCTACGGTTATATAGTGGACAGGTTCTCCGGTCTGCTGGTAGATGGCCTGGATCCGGTCCAGAAATTGAGCCCGTCGTCTGGTAAGCATCAGCATACCTCTTTCACAACGTGCTACCTTTAGCATAGCCCTTTATTTGCCTGCTGTCAATTCTTTTTCTACATAAGCCTTATGCCTTGTCCCGGAGGAGGTTCACGCCTGCCCTCTTTGCTGCCACTGTAAAAAAGCCTGGATGAAGAGGTCAAGCTGGCCGTCCATTACCGCCTGGATGTTACCGGTTTCGGCCTCGGTGCGGTGGTCCTTGACCAGGCTGTAAGGGTGAAAGACGTAAGAGCGGATCTGGCTGCCCCAGGCGATCTCCCGCTGTTCGCCCCGCAAACGCGCCATCTCCGCCTCCTGTTCCTGGCGCTTTAAGGCCGCCAGTTTGGCCTGCAGGATCTTCATGGCGCTCAGGCGGTTGGCGTGCTGGGAGCGCTCGTTCTGACAGCTGACAACGATCCCCGTCGGCAGGTGGGTAAGGCGTACCGCCGAATCCGTCTTGTTGACATGCTGGCCGCCGGCGCCCTGGGAACGGAAGGTATCAATCTTTAAATCGTCGGGGTTAATGCTCACTTCCTCATCAGGCGTTACCTCGGGGATAACGTCCACGGAAGCAAAAGAGGTATGGCGGCGGCCGGCGGCATCGAAGGGCGATATCCGCACCAGCCGGTGGACGCCTTTTTCCGCCTGCAGATAACCGTAGGCGTTCTCTCCCTTAACCAGGATGGTAGCGCTCTTCACGCCTGCCTCTTCCCCCTCTAGATAGTCCAGGATTTCCATCTGGTAACCGTGGCTTTCGGCCCAACGGCTGTACATCCTGAAGAGCATGGCCGCCCAGTCCTGGGATTCGGTACCCCCGGCACCGGGGTGCAGCGATAGAATAGCGTTGTTGCGATCATAGCGACCGTGCAGCAGCGTGGCCAGGGAAACCTCCTCAACCCGGCCTTCTACGGCTGCCAGTTCCCCGGCGATCGCTGCCTCCAGGGAGGCATCCTCTTCGGCCAGGGCCAGCTGCCAGAGCTCATGGACATCAGTATAATTCTGTGCCAGCTCGCGATAGCGGCCCAGCTTTTCTTTTAAATAGGTGAGCCGTTTGCCTGCGGCTTCGGCGCGGGCGCGCTCTTCCCAGAAGCCAGGCGCGAGCATCTCCTTTTCCAGGCGTAATGTTTCCTCTGTTGCTGCATCCAGGTCAAAGGGAAACCCTCAATTCTTTCAGTCGCCGGGCTAAATCCTCCAGGCGGCCTTTATAATCCTGCAGCATAGCTGCTCACCTCTCACTTGTTATTTCGCCCCGCAGCACTTTTTGTATTTCTTGCCGCTGCCGCAGGGGCAGGGGTCATTGCGGCCGATCTTTTGCTCGCGGCGCACCGGCTGCCGCGGGCCGTTGCCCTCCTCGGCGTAGCGGTTTTCTACCACCTGGCGCGGCCGTTCCGCCACCGGCTGGACAACCTTGACCCGGTAGAGATAGCGCACTACGTCTTCCTGGATCGAAGCGATCATGTCGCTAAACATCTGGTAGGCTTCAAACTTGTAGGCCACCAGGGGATCCTGCTGGCCGTAAACGCGCAGGCCGATGCCGTGGCGCAGCTGGTCCATGGCATCCAGGTGGTCCATCCATTTGGTGTCTACTACCCGCAGCAGCACCAGGCGCTCAATATCGCGCAGGGTAGCGGCGCCCAGCTCGGCTTCCCGTTCCTGGTAGGCGGCCAGGGCTTTTTCCCTTAAAAAGCCATAAACCTCTTCCCTGTCCATTTCCCGGATGGCCGCGATCAAAGCCTGCTGATCACAACCGGGCAAAAAAAGTTGTTCGGCATAGTCGAGCATGGCTGCCAGGTCCCATTCTTCGGGATACTTGCTCTCGCCGGCAAAACGATCCACTGTCTGGTCGACAACAGTGTTAATCATGTCCTCAATGGCAGGCTTTAAATCCACCCCGGTCAGCACTTCCCGCCGCTGGCGGTAGATAATCTCCCGCTGCTGGTTCATGACGTCGTCATATTCCAGGACGTGCTTGCGAATATCGAAGTTATGGGCCTCTACCTTTTTCTGAGCCTGCTCCAGGGAGCGCGACACCAGCGGATGGTCGATGGGTGTACTGTCGTCCATCCCCAGGCGGTCCAGGATGCCGGTCAGGTTCTCGGAACCAAAGAGGCGCATCAGGTCGTCTTCCAGCGAGACGTAGAAGCGGCTGGAACCCGGGTCGCCCTGGCGGCCGGAACGGCCGCGCAGCTGGTTGTCAATGCGCCGGCTTTCGTGGCGCTCGGTGCCAATAATGTGCAGCCCCCCCAGGGCTACCACCTTTTCCCGCTCGGCTGCCGTCTCCCCGGCAGCCGCCGCCAGGAACTCCTGGTAAGCCCGGCGCCCCTCCTCGACCTCCGGGTCTGCATCCATGCTCTTAGAGCCTGTGGCAGCGGCAATCACTGCCGGGGCATACCCGGCCTGTTTCATTCTTTCTTTGGCCAGAGCCTCCGCGTTGCCCCCCAGGATAATATCGGTACCACGGCCGGCCATGTTGGTAGCGATGGTCACCATCCCCAGGCGGCCGGCCTGGGCGATAATCTCCGCTTCCTTTTCATGGTACTTGGCATTTAACACCTGGTGCGGCACATTCCGCCGCTTTAGCATTTCGCTCAGGCGTTCTGATTTCTCGATGGAAATGGTGCCCACCAGCAGGGGCTGCCCCTGGGCATGACGGTTGGCGATCTCGTCGACTACCGCTGTAAATTTACCCTTCTCCGTCCGGTAGACGACATCGGCATGATCCTTACGGATCATGGGTTGATTGGTGGGGATAACCACCACATCCAGGTTATAGATCTTGCGGAACTCTTCTTCCTCCGTAGCGGCCGTGCCCGTCATGCCGGCCAGCTTTGTATACATCCGAAAGTAGTTTTGAAAGGTAATGGTCGCCAGAGTCTGGGATTCTCGTTCGATTTTGACGCCTTCCTTGGCTTCAATGGCCTGGTGCAGGCCCTCGCTGTAGCGGCGCCCGAACATGAGGCGGCCGGTGAATTCATCGACGATAATCACCTGGCCGTCCTTGACCACGTAGTCGCGGTCCCGCTTCATCAGGGTATGGGCCTTAAGGGCCTGGTTAACGTGGTGGGAAAGCTCCATATTGGCGTCGTCGTAGAGGTTTTCCACCGCCAGCATACTCTCCACCCGGGCCACACCGGCTTCCGTCAGGGTGGCTACTTTGGCCTTTTCGTCAACAGTGTAATCTACTTCCGGTTTTAAACGGGGGATGACCCGCGCTACGGTATAGTACATCTCCGTGGGCTTGTCAGCCATACCGGAAATGATGAGCGGCGTCCGCGCCTCATCGATGAGGATGCTGTCGACTTCGTCGACAATGGCATAGTGCAGTTCCCGCTGGACCATTTCCTCCGGGTGCAGGGCCATATTGTCGCGCAGATAGTCAAAGCCAAACTCGTTATTGGTGCCGTAGATTATATCCGCGCCGTAGGACCGCCGCCGCTCCGCTGCATCCAGGCCGTGGACAATCAGGCCCACCTCCAGCCCCAGGAAGCGGTAGATGCGGCCCATCCACTCGCTGTCCCGCCGTGCCAGGTAGTCATTGACGGTGACGATGTGGACGCCTCTGCCGGTCAGGGCGTTCAGGTAAGCCGGCAGGGTGGCCACCAGGGTCTTGCCTTCACCGGTCTTCATTTCGGCGATGCGGCCCTGGTGCAGGACCATGCCCCCCATCAGCTGGACGTCGAAGTGCCGCTGGCCCAGAACCCGGCGTGAGGCTTCCCGCACCACGGCAAAGGCCTCCGGCAGAAGCTCATCCAGGGTTGCCCCGTTGTCCAGACGGTGGCGGAATGCAGCCGTCTGCGCCCGCAGGTCGTCATCGCTCATAGCCTGGACCTCCGGTTCCAGGGCATTGATCGCCTCCACCTGACGGCTCAATTTCTTGATATCGCGGGCGTTATCGTCAAGTAGATTACGCAATATTCCCAGCATTGCTTGATCACCTCAATATAAAAGGAACCGTGCTGGTTCCTTACCAGGGTTAACCTTGTGGTTTCTATTTTAACACGAAAGATTGCCCGGGGCAATAATAGTTTCATTATGGGGTTTCATTATGG
>DFYS01000008.1 GCA_002383405.1 Moorella sp. UBA4076 | reverse complement strand
GAACCGCCGCCGCTGCCGTTTCCAGAACGGGACGATAGTCACCGTGGACGATTTGGCGGTAAAACTCCCGGCTGAAACCCTTGACGTCAATATTCCAGGCATCGATCCAGGGCAGAAGTTCAGCCAGGGGCTCCGGGCAGATAAAGCCGTTCGATACCATAACGTTTTTCAGGCCTGCCGCCCGGGCCAGCCGCGCTGTGGCCAGAACAAATTCAAACCAGACCAGGGGTTCGGAGTAGGTATAGGCTATGCCGATGCTATTAACTTCCCGCGCCTTCTCTACCAGATCCTCCGGGGTAATAACCGCTGTTTCCGGTTCCGCCTGGGCGATCTCCCAGTTCTGGCAAAACTGACAACGAAAGTTGCACCCCACTGTACCTGCCGAAAGGATCGGGCTGCCGGGATAAAAGTGATAAAGGGGCTTTTTTTCGATGGGGTCCAGGGCCAGCGAGGAACAGCGGCCGTAGTTACGGGCGTAAAGCTGGCCATCCCGGTTTTCCCTGACCCGGCAGATACCCCGTCTGCCCGGAGCAATGACGCAAGTGTGGGGGCAGAGGCGGCACTCCACCTTCTCCCCGGGTAACTTTACATAATATGAGGCTTCCATAAAATCACCCATCCCTGAAACATGCTCAAGGCCCTTACTTCCACACATCTTGCCTCTTGCCTCCTGCCTCTTGCTTCCTGCCTCCTGTTAATGGTAGCGCGTCACTTTGAACCGCTCCAGACGGCAGGGCTCATCCGGGCCGATACCGCCCTTCTGGCGGGCAATGGCCACCTGTTCCGCCACAGTATCGACCCCATCCAGGTCGGGCAGCAGCAGCCCCCGCCGCCGGCCACAGCTGACGATAACCCCGTAGAGTTTAGGGTTCAGGTCCGCCAGGGCAGCCGGTTCGGGTTCACCCAGGACGTCAACTGAATACTGCAGTTCCGGTAATTCAGCCATTGTAACTGGAGGAAAGCGGGGGTCCTCCAGTCCGGCAGCCAGGGCGTTGTAGATAATCTCCTCCGCCAGGCTGGCGCGGGTGGGGGCAATAGTACCGATGCAGCCTCGCAAGTTGCCGTGTTTTTTCAGAGAAACGAAGGCCCCCGCCCGACCGGCCAGTTCCGGGGGCAGGGGATCGGGTACGGGTAATACCCGGCCGGTGCGCAAATAGTGCTCCAGGCTCTGGCGCGCCAGGCGCACCGGCAGGGTTGGCCCGCCGTTGGCGGGGCTGCCGCATGCCTTGTAGTCTTTCCCGTTCCTGCTCTCCCCGTCACTCCCGCAATCTACGGTATTCCTGCAAGCCACGGTATCCCCCCGTTCCTCGCCGTCCCTGCGTCCCCCGGTACTCCCAAAATACCCGCCACTATCGCCCTCCCCACCATTTCCGTATTTCCCGGCATTGCCAGGGCTCCCGCTTGTACCGCAGTTCCCCGCTAGCCCCGTTTTTTCAGCTTTACTGGAGCCCCCCGCCGCTTCGGTCGCTCCAGCATCCCCGTTTCTCCCGCTTGCACCGTATTTACCGTCGCGCCCGGATTTGCCATTATTGCCGCCCGCCTTACCCTCCCCGGCCAGGAGGCTGACCGCCGGGTCGGCTGCCACCGGCTCCAGGTGGGCCACCAGGTAGCCGACGCCGAAGGGGCCTTCGTAGGATAGAACCTCACCCTTGACTCTATAGCCATCCAGGGCTCCCAGGCCCATGATGAAAGAGCGCAGGCCGCATTCGCCGGCCCTTTCCGCCAGTTCTTCCGGTATGGCCAGCACCCCCTCGACGTCCAGGGCGGCCAGGAGTTCCTGCAGCCGCACATCGAAATCCTTCCCGCGGGGGTCATAGCCCGCCGGCGCCCCGGGCAGCAGCCGGTGGGACAGGTCACCGCTGGCCACCAGCAGGGCGCGGCGCGGGCTATCTTCCAGGGCGCGGGCCAGGGCGGCGCCAAAGACATAAAGCTGCCGCCGCTCCATAATGGCCATACCCATGGCCACCAGGGGTGTATCGATGCCTGCCCGGCGCAGGTAATAGAGGGGGACCATCATGCCGTGGTCCAGCTCCGGGGTTAAACCGTAGCGCCGGCAGGCGGCATCGTCCAGCCAGGCTATACTTACTCCCGCCTCTTCAGCCCTGGCAGCGATAGCCCGGCTCAAATCCAGGTCCAGAGAATAGGTAAACTTTACTTCCCCGGCCCGGAAAGCCCCCAGGTCACCCTTTAGCGCTTCCACGGCCCAGATACCGACCGCATCGCGGAAAACCGGCCCGTGGGGCGAGATAATAATTATAACCTCCGGGTGATGGGCCGCTACCCGCGCCGCCAGATCCTGGGCCGCCGCCACCGTAGCCGCAATTTTAGCCACCTCGCCGCCCCCGACTTCCGGCACCATAATCGGCGGGTGGGGCATCAGTGCCACATCCAGCAACCGTCCCATAAAATCACCCCTTTTAATATAGCCCGGCGCCTGCCCTTTCATGTAGTAGCTGCTACTCCGGGCCTTCCTTCAAGGTATATTTTACCACATCTACCGGCAAGATAACAGGGAGCAGATGCATCGCGCCGGGCCAGCCGGCTGCATCAGCTGTGATAATCATCCTCTGCCCGGCGGCCGCCCGGTATCGGCGATGCTGATAATATCGAGATCCGCGTAATAATCGTCCTCTGGACAGCGGCCGCCTGCCTGGCCCGGCAGCAACCCTTGCGTAGCAACCGGTATTAGTACCTTAAGTCTTCAAAACTGCCATAAAAAACACGCTGTTTAGGCCGCCATAGCCAGCAAAGGAAAAATGGTCACG
>DFYS01000019.1 GCA_002383405.1 Moorella sp. UBA4076 | reverse complement strand
CATTTTCCAAAGTAGAAAAAGAGAATTGGATGCTCCGGGCATTTTTGAAAGACCAGGAACCGGAAGAATTAGATAGAATTGTTGTAACTGCTCAGCCTGCCTGGCGGTCAGCCTGATAGCATTTGCCTGAAAACCTATATATGGCTGAACAGGTTTGTGATCCTGACAGCAGGCAGCGCTAAGGCGGCTTAGAGATGGTGGGCTGAGTAGTTACGACGCGCGTATCAATACGTGTTAGATTTGGGCGGCCCGGTTTCAGCGGGCGCGCCACCTTTCCCGGCCAGGTAATTAACTATACCGGCATAAATAGCGAAGGCCATCTGGCGCTGGTAGCCGGGGTCAGCCAGGAGTTTTTCTTCCCGCGGATTGGAGATAAAGCCAACCTCGACGATGACGGCGGGAATCTGCTGGGTGCGGAGGACAAAGGCGTCAATGCTTAAAGGAACACGGTCGGTATTGGCCAGGCGGCGGCTGATCTCCGTCTGGATGGCTTCCGCCAGCTTCTTCCCCTCTGGTGATTTAGGGTCATAAAAGAGCTGCGCCCCCTTTTCCCGGCTGTCGAAGGCATTGCAGTGAATGGAGATAAAGAGGTCGGCGCCAACCCTTTGCGCCAGCCGCACCCGCTCTACCAGGTCATCGCCGGACTCCCCTTCCTGGACATTCTCGTCCTGGCGGGTGAGGAAAACGTGAGCCCCGCCCTGGTTGAAGAATTCAGCCAGATGCTGGCTGATGGCCAGGTTCACCCGGTCCTCCGCGGTACCGCCGGGGCCGGTGGCGCCGGAATCAATGCCGCCGTGGCCCGGGTCGACCACCACCACCTGGTTGGCCACCGCCCAGGAAAGAGCGCGGACGGTCTCTTCCTCCTGCAGGCCGCGATAATAGCTCCAGGCCAACAGAACAGCTGTTATTACTACGACGGCTGCCAGCAAACGGCGACCGCGCCGCCAGGGAACAAAGACCACCCGCGCCATAACTCCCGCTCTCCCGTTATATTTTTTTGCCGGCCCGGTAACTCCTGGAGCCCCCCGCAGCGCATTATCGGCCTCAGACTCTCAGCGTATTTCTTTAGCCCCGGTAACTCCTGAAGCCCCCCGCAGCCCGCACCGGGGATTGACCGCTTACCCTGCCTTCAGCCCGCACCACCAGGCCTCTCGCCCAGCACCGTCGGCAGAGGGAGTGACCGCTTACCCTGCCATCAACCCCCGGCGCGACGCCGCCTGACCGCTGAGGCCGCTNNGTGACTGCCGGCTGGCCGTCCCTCTCTGGCTGCCGCCTGCCTGGAGAGGCAGTTATACTCCGGCCGCTATATAACATCCCGGCCTTAACCCCGAGCGGATTTGCAACGGTTTTTAACCAATGCGGTTGGTAAAAGGATCTGCAGCGCCCATTTCCCCTGTAAAAGATATGCCCCGGATCTATTCGCTAAACCAGGGAACTATTTCCTGCCTCTCGCGATTTTATATGCGTCAGCACTGATAATTCGTGTCGGAAAGCTTGATTCCACCTGGATACATTGATAGAATTAATTTTTAAGCAGGTAGAATGAAAGGAAGTAACCCAGTGGCGATAATCGCTGTCCAGGACCTGGTCAAGCGCTTCAACGGCCTCACCGCCGTCGCCGGAGTGACTTTTGATGTGGAAGAAGGAGAGATCTTCGGCTTTCTGGGGCCTAACGGCGCCGGCAAATCGACGACTATTAAGATGCTCTGCACCCTGCTCCGGCCTACCGCCGGCCGTATCACCCTGGCCGGTTTTGACGTCGCCCGCCAGCCGGACGCCGTCCGCCGCGCCATCGGCCTGGTCTTCCAGGACAACTCCCTGGACGACCGCCTGACGGCGGCAGAAAACCTGCTCCTGCACGGCCTCCTCTACGGCCTTTCCCGGGCCGCGATCAAGGAACGCACGGACGAAGTCCTGGCCATGGTGGGCCTTAGCGATCGCCGCCGGGATATCGTGCGCACCTTTTCCGGCGGCATGCGGCGGCGGCTGGAGATCGCCCGCGGTTTCCTCCACCACCCGCGGGTGCTTTTCCTGGACGAACCGACCGTCGGCCTGGACCCCCAGACCCGCAGCGCCATCTGGCAGCATATCCACCACCTGCGCCGCGAGAAAAACATCACCATCTTCATGACCACCCACTATATGGACGAAGCCGAGAACTGCGACCGCATCGCCATTATCGACTACGGCCGCATCCAGGCGTTAGATACACCGGATAACCTGAAGCGCCGGCTGGGGGGAGACGTGGTGGCCATGATGACCGTCGATGACTCGCGCCTGCGGGATGAGATCGCTGCTCGCTACGGCCTTGAAGTCATTAAAGACGAAGAAGGCCTGCGCCTGCAGGTGGACAATGGCGCTACCTTTATCCCGCGGGTGGCCGCCGACTTCCGCGGCCAGATCAACAGCATCCAGTTACGGCGCCCCACCCTGGACGACGTTTTCTTAAGCCTCACCGGCCGCGCCATCCGCGAAGACAAGGCCTCCAGTGCCGAGCTCATACGCCTGAACCGCCGCCACGGCCGCCGGCGACACTAGCTGCTACTGCCGCTGCAGTACCCACCTCTAACCTCCCATCTTTTACATGTCATTTCGGAGGAGCCATTCATGGCGGTGCGCCGCCACAACGAACCATGAAAATGTTAGCACTGTGGGAGGGGTGGGGCGTGTTCCCGGAGGGCGCATTTAAGCATAGTTCAAAAGGACGAGGCTCCTTTCGGAACAGCGCAGTCGCGAGTTTAAAGCCCGAAGGCTTAAGTTTTGGCCGCGCACCATCGCCAGCCGAGTTCGTACAAGTATAAGGCGAGAAGTGGCACAAAAGGGAACCTGCCTCACCCTGAGAAGCATGCTAATGATGGTAGAATGTTATTTTGGAGGGGCCGCATTATGCAGCCAGCTTTACGCGCTATCTATACCATCTGGTACCGGGAGTTTATCCGCTTTATCCGCGAGCGCAGCCGCATCGTCGGTATGATCGGCCAGCCCCTCCTCTACCTGCTCATTGTCGGCCAGGGCATCAGCGCCGCCATGGGTTTTCGTAGTGTCCCCACCGGCGTCCCGGTCAACTATGTCCAGTTCATGTATCCCGGCATCCTGGCCATGTCCGTCCTTTTTACCTCTGTTTTCTCCGGCATCTCCATTATCTGGGACCGGGAATTCGGCTTCTTAAAAGAGGTCCTGGTGGCCCCGGTGCCCCGCTGGGCCACCGCTCTGGGCAAAGCCCTGGGCGGCAGCACCGTAGCCCTTATCCAGGCCGCCATCATGCTTCTCCTGGCGCCGTTGATTAAAGTACCTTTAAGCCTGGCAGTCATCCTCCAGCTCCTGGGAATGCTGTTTCTTATTTCTCTGGGGCTCACCTTCCTGGGCATCGCCATTGCCAGCCGCATGCAGACCATGGAAGGGTTCCAGATGTTCATGAACTTTCTGGTCATGCCCCTCTTTTTCTTGAGCGGCGCCATGTTCCCCATGACCAACCTGCCGGCCTGGATGCGGGTCCTGATGCAGCTCGACCCCCTCACCTACGGCGTCGATGCCCTGCGCCGCCTGATCTACGCCGGTGCCGACCCCCAGGTGCTGAAGTTCCTGGTCCACTACAGTTTCGGCTTTGACCTGGCCGTAGTCGCCGGCCTGACGCTGGTCCTGGGGGTGCTGGGCTCCTGGTCCTTCAGCCGGCAGGAGTAGGCCCGGCGTATCCCGGACGGTCGTGCCAACCCGGACTATCAGGCATCTATTTTAAATACTATAACGGCCGCCAGCATCGCGGCCATCAGTTCCAAAGGATAAGCATCTCGTAACCGGCGCTGTGAAGCCAGGCGCTAAAGTCGCTGCCGCCCACCGAGCGGATAAAGCCGCCGCTTAAGGGGCTTTTAGTCACCGCCAGCCAGCGGTTGACCCCCCTGGCGCCGCTGCCGGCCAGGGGGCCGGCGATGAAAATTAAGATATTGTCCGGGCTTATCTGAGTGCTCGGGATGGCAGCAGCCATCATGAATGGGGTCAAAAATTCACTGCGCAAATTATACTTTTGCGCGCTGCTCCGGCTCATAAAAATCGTATACCGGTACTTCGATAACCCGTTTAGGTTTCAGGTGCTCCTTCTGGATTTCTTCCAACTGGAGAGCTGTTCCCGCATCATAATATTGTTCGCCACATTCCTCGCATACCCAGGCCGGGACGTTTTCCACCAGAGTTAATTTATCACCCCACCAATTCTCAACTTGGACTTTTTTTCGCCTGACCTTACTACCGCAAAGCGGACATTTAGTCATCTTTAATTACCCCCTTATTACCCCTGCTTTTTTCATTTATCCATTTTGGCGGTTCAGGGATATAAACAGTTATTATAACTAGCGTGCCATCATTATCCAAAGAACAAACTATATGAATAGATCGCCCATCCGGGATATGACCAGATACCAGGCAACTCGCCCCTCGGGGATCCTCAGGGTAATCTTCCAGGATTTCGCCGGTCAACAAAGCTGCTATTACATCTGCAGTCAGGATGCATCGCTGGCCAGCACGCTGCCTGGCATGGCGGCTCATTACCCAGTTGCCTTTAATGATCGTCTCCTGTATCTGGCCCAGTTCCATATCTATTTCTCCCATCCCGCTTACTTCTAATTTTAAATGATACTGCAAAAAATAGCGAGGACTTTTTACCCTTCCGGAACTTGTTCCTGGCCAGCCTCCATTTCCAGCAGCACTACCCGTGCCGGGGCAGCCTCGGCGCCCAGGAGGCGCAAAGGCAGGGCCAGCATCCAGTACTCACCGGGCGGCACATCCTTCAGACGCAGGCCCTCGATAATGATAATGCCCCGCTCCAACAAAGTCCGAAAAACAGGTATAATGCAAGCAAGGGGGCTGCATTATGAGTGCTATGAGAGAAGAGCTGGAAAAAATAATTCATCGCCTGCCAGCAAAGCAACTAAAACTATTGCTGTCTTATGCGCGGGAACTGGAAGACGATGAGCTGACATCAGCAAATATTGCCGATATTGAAGCTGGCAAGGCCGAAATAGCCCGCGGCGAATGGGTAGACTGGGATGAACTCAAAAGAGAACTCAATCTTTAAGGTACGATTGTCCCGCCGCGCCGAAAGCTATCTCAGACGTTTAGATCACCGGCTACAAAAGCGTATAGCAGCTGCTATAGAAGCCCTCCGCCAAAATCCGACTCAAGGCTCCCACATCAAAGCTAATTCTGCTCAATTTACGCAACATTTACCCTGCTCCTACAAGATGGGGGCCCCTCTGCTTACCATTCCTCTCTCTTCCTCAATAACCCCCATCCCATCTTACCTGTCAGCCTTACAGCGAAAGCCCCGCGGGTCTATGTGGCTAACCAGGTTTCGCGATATTGACAGCAAGTAACGCCAAAGCGGCTAAACGCGGTGATGGCCTGGATAGTTGCCTTTTTGCTTAATTTGTACCTTTCGACGGGTTTTTAGTATCGCAGGCAGGTAACTCCGGGAAAACGTCGAATAAATATAATGACATTCCGCAACCAAAGGCGTACGCTCTGTTCTGGCAAAATTTTAATTGGTTATTACTCCGAGGTTGGGAAAATGGCTTCAGAAATAGTAGCCACTGTACCGCTGTTAACTATTGATTATCTCCCCCTGGAGGGTGAGCTGCAGGCTTTCTTTCGCCCCTCAGCCAAACAAAAGATCCAGCTCGTCAACCAGCAAGGGCGGACCATCCTTTGCCGCGTTAATGCCCGGGTTACCCTGCTCAAGGGAACCGGGCTGGCCAATTTTCTGGCAGTGATGCCCAGCCGGCGTTTGGCTTTTGTGCCTCTGCGCAACGGCGTAGTATTAGTATGCCCGGCGGCAGCCCGCCAATCTCCCTCCAGGTCAACCAGCGCGGTAACCGGGGAGCATACCGGTCATACCCCAATGGAAGAACCAGCGAAAGAAACGACCAACGCGGCCAACCCTCGTAGCACGCGTCAGACAACCGGAAAAACTCCGATCACGGCCGGCAACCAGGTAAAGGCCGGTACCACTACCCCCATAGAGCCGCCGACCCCCGGGCGCAAAAAAACCGACCCTCAGCCGGGAGCCCGAGCAGTTACAGCCCCGCCAGCCCAGCTGGCGTTCTTTACCGATGCCAACACCACTGGTACACCTGCGACAAGACAGCAGTATAAACCTGAGGCGACTGCTTCGGTTCGCCCTGGAAGGACAACTCCTTCCTCGGCTGCCGGTCCTACCGGGCCCCGGCAACAAAAACCGTCGCGCCAATTAGCCAGGATAATAAAAGCGACCCTCAGCCAAGCCAACTTGCCGCCACAGTCACAACAGAGAAAAACCGGCGCCCAGAAAAAACAGAAAAAGGCCCCGGCGGCTGCACCTGTCGTACCTGCTACACCTGCCTTGCCTGCCGCAGAAGCTAAGGACCCCCCGGCGGCGGTGCCCCTGGTCATCCATTTTGATCCCGGGGAGGATCAGCCCATTATCGCCGCCATGGCCCGCGGCCAGGTCACGCCGGCGGCAGACCTTTTCCTCCACCGCCAGGCGTTGCTGCTTTCCCTCAGTTCCGGCTTCGACAGCCTCCTTTCGCTGGCGGCGGTGCATGACGTGCAACCCCTGGACTACCAGCTGGCTACCGTGCGCCACGTGCTAAAGAATATGCGCGGCCGCGCCCTCCTCTGCGACGAAGTGGGGATGGGCAAAACCATCGAGGCCGGCTTAATCCTGATGGAATACCTCCTGCGCGGCCTGGTGCGCCGAGTTCTGATTCTCACGCCGCCTTCCCTGGTAGAGCAGTGGCAGCAGGAGATGCAGGTGAAATTCAACCTGGACTTTATCAGCTATGACGCCCCGGCTTTCAAAGCCGCCGCCAATCCCTGGCTGGAGTTTTCCCAGATCATTGCCTCCGTGGATACGGCCAAGCGACCGCCCCACCGGGAGCAGGTCCTGGCCAGTGAGTTTGACCTGGTCATCGTCGATGAAGCCCATCACCTGAAAAATAAACGCACCCAGGCTTACCAGCTCGTCAGCCAGCTGAAAAAAAAGTATATCCTGCTCCTTACCGCCACTCCGGTGGAAAACAACATGGAAGAACTATTTAACCTGATCACCCTGCTGTTACCAGGGCAGCTGGAAACTGCCGCTTCCTTCAAAAGGAAATACATCACCCGGGGCGATCCCTTGAAACCCAAAAATACGGAGGCCTTGAAGCGCTTACTGCGGGAGGTCATGGTCCGCAACCGGCGCAGCGAAACCGGGGTTATTCGCAGCCGCCGCCGCGCCGACACGGTGGAATTAACCCTCTCCCCGGAAGAGATGGCCTTTTACAACCGCCTGACCAGCTTCGTCCGAGGTTACTATACCCCGCAGGCGCAACAAACTACCAACGGGGTCAATCAATTTATCCTCCGCACCCTGCAGCGGGAAGTGGGCAGCAGCATCGATGCCGTCCTGCCCACCCTAGCGAAGATGGCCGCCAATCACGTCCACCCTGAACCTCTGCGCCGGGTACTGCAAACCCTGTCCGCCCAGGGCCATGAGGTGTCGACCCGCGCTAAAGCGGAGGTCCTGGTCAAGCTATTATACTCGATCAACGATAAGGTAATCGTCTTCACTGGCTTTCAGGAAACCCAGGCTTTGCTCGCCCGGTGGCTGCGCCAGGAAGGCTTCCCGGTAGCCGAGTTGCACGGCCAGATGCGGCGTCAGGAAAAGGAGGACCAGGTGCGGCTCTTCGCCGGTGAAGCCCGGGTCCTGGTTTCTACGGAAAACGGCAGCGAAGGCCGCAACCTGCAATTCTGCCGCTTCCTGGTTAACTACGACCTGCCCTGGAACCCCATGCGGATTGAACAGCGCATCGGCCGCATCCACCGCCTGGGCCAGGAACGCGATGTGCAGATTTACAACCTGGCCGCCGCCGGTACCGTCGAGGCTTACATCCTGGAGCTGCTGGACGCCAAAATCAACATGTTCCAGCTTGTCGTCGGTGAACTGGACATGATTTTAGGCACTTTACACGAGAAAAAGGACTTTGAGGATCTGGTGATGGAAGTCTGGACCGGGGCTGCCGACGAAGGGGATGTACGGGTAGGAATGGATAACCTGGGCGACCAGCTCCTGGCGGCGAAGAATCATTACCAGGCGGTCAAAGCCCTGGATGAGCGTTTACTGGGGGAATTATTGCCCGATGAATGATCAGCTGCACAATGCTCAGAAGCCTGATGCCCAGCTCAATTTCTCGCCCGCCGACCTGGTCACCGCTTTTTTAAACCGCGCCGGCGCCGTTGTTGAGCCGGCCGGTTATGCCCTGTTCCAGGTGCTGCTGCCCGAGGAACTGATCCCCGCCTTCGGCAGCGAGGAATTACTCCTGGCCTTTGATTACGAAGTGGCCGGCGAAACCCCCGACAGTACCTTCGTCACCTACGGCAGCCCCCTGCTGGATACAACCGTCCGCCTGGCCCTGGATTACGGTCGCCAGACAGCCCTCTACTGGTCGGGCAAGCTGCCGGCCATCCCCCGCTCCCTGGAAGAACGCCTCAACGCCCGCCTCGAATTCCGTCACTGCCGGCCGCCCCGGATTGAGGCCAGCTGGGTGGCTGAAAATATCTATTATGGTTTCTATTTTCGCTGTGTTTTTCGCTCCTTTGAGAAAACCGAAGCCGTCATCCCCGTATTTATCGACGGCTGCCAGGGCCTGCCGGCCCCGGCTTTCACCCGGGAGGCTGAAAACCTTTTCCTCCTTGAAGAGCCGGAATACCAGGCGGCTCCGGCGCCCATGCGGCCCCTGGCGAATCTCTGCCCGGTGGCCAGGAAGGAACTGGACAAATTAATCCAGGAACAGGCACGGCCCCTCCAGCAAACGGCTCTGCGCCTCCAGGAAAAGGAACTGGCCAAGGTGCGCAGTTATTTTGCCGAAACCGAAGCTGAAATCCGCCAAAAGCTGGCAGCCAGCTCCGACCCGGATAAAAAAGCGCGGCTGCAACAACAACTGGCCGCCACCCAGGCCGATCAGGAGCGCCGGATTAAGGACACCCGTGCCCGTTACCAGGTCGAAGTGGACGCCCGCCTCGACCACCTGGTGGCCTACCACCTGCCCTGCGTTTTTGTCCGGCTAAACCTCCAGCATAAAACCCTTAAGCTGGCGCAAACCTTGATTTATAACCCCCTGTCAGGCGATATCGAGCTACCGGCCTGCCCCCACTGCGGCCGGGCCAGCAGTTGCCTGGTGCCAACTGCAGCCGGGCAGTTGCTCTGCCCGGAGTGCCTTAAATAAGGCTATAAAAATAGCCCCCTTTCCTGACGTGGCAAAATGATTTTCTGCACCGCAGCCGCGATTATTATCAACTGCAATAAACTCCGGATAATATCCTGATGTAATGAAAAAGCGGATTCTGTCAACGTAAATTGTCCGTCAAGATAAACATAGCGCTGCTTTCGAATAACCATTTTATCATGTTCAGCGGTAAATTTGCTTTTCTCAGCATTATATTTATATGATTCCCCTGCAAAAACCCCTTCGCTATCGTTCTGGTGGAGGAAACTTACTACTTCAGGCCCGAAAATCAAGCTAATTTGGGTGCTGTGATTGCAGGATAACCCTATTCCGCGGTCCTGAATGGGGCTAATAGCATGGTAACAACCCGAAAAAGGCTTTTTGCAGCAGAATCATTTATATAGAATCCCTATAGCCATAATACCATGCTTTTTTTGCATAAAAGAAGACATAGCTTCCTCTTGGCGGGAAGCTATGTCTTCTTGGAATAAAAAAGGCCACTCCTCTACTTTTTCTAGTTAAGGAGTGGCCCTTTACTTTTGGAGCGGAAAACGGGATTCGAACCCGCGACCCTCGGCTTGGGAAGCCGATGCTCTACCGCTGAGCTACTTCCGCAACTGTAATTTATTTTACTCCCTGGCCTGGCTTTTGTCAAGTTTTAAAAACCGCGTGGTATCACCGGACTGTGATATTGTCACCCTGTAAGCGGACTGAGAAAATGTCACAGCGATTCGGAAATCCAGAGGTCGGCTGCCAAACTGGGTTTGAAGACAATCTGGATCGGGGACGAGCTTTAAGGAGCGTGGTGAAAATGATCCCGCCGGCATTGATCCAGGTATATCCGGATGAGGAAAAAAATTATGCCATCGTCTGCCAGGAGGATTGCCTGCAGGGCTTCCTGGTAGCCGCCGCGGGGGAGATCCTTGCCGGTAATCCGTCCCCGCCGCCAGGTCCTGATGGTGCGGGGTGGCGCGCTCGCTGCCCAGGCGTTCGACACTCCCCTGGAAGCGAACCTTCTCTGCCGGCATAGCGAAAACCTTATGTTTCACTGAAGAACCGCCGCAGTTTAAAGCTAGGACTCGCACCTGTTTCCCCTCCTGCTGTTACCGTTCGACCAGTACCGATGTTCAGGTTTGTCCTGGAATATCGGTAGCTGTTGATACCACGGTACAGATATCTCTACCCTGTCACTCCTTTCTGTTCCCCAGGGAGGTCAAGACACGCTGAGTTACGCGGGTGATAATCTCCTGCAGCTCGTCTTCAGGGATGCCGGTTGCGGCCGGGGCTTCGCCGACGGAGATGCTGCAGGCGCCGCAGTCCACACAGCCGGGGTGGCGGCCCGAAACACCGAGCTTCTCCCGGATTTGCAGCAGCTTCTCCACCTCCGGGCAGGGCAATTCCCGCTCCCCGCCCAGCTGCCGCGCCGCCAGGCTGACCTTAGCGAAATGCTCGATGGACTCCATCTTATAGAAGGCGTTGTAGACATCAGTGCCCATGGTCAGGGCGCCGTGGTTCTCCAGCAGCACGGCGTCGTATTTGTCCAGGTACTCCCGGACCGCCAGCGGTATTTCTTCGGTAGATGGGGTACCGTATTTAGCAATAGGCACCGCCCCCAAACTGATGATGATCTCCGGCAGCACCGGCTTATCCAGGGGGATGCCGGCCACGGCAAAGGCCGTCGCCGTCGGCGGGTGAGCGTGGACTACAGAGCGCACATCCGGACGGTGTTTGTAAACGTCCAGGTGCATCTTAATTTCTGAAGAGGGTTTGAGGTTGCCGCCACCGGCGATTTTGCGCCCCTCCATGTCGACCTTGATGATCATGTCCGGGGTCATGAAGCCCTTGCTAACCCCGGTAGGGGTGGTCAAAAACTCATTCTCCCCTACCCGGACGCTGATATTACCATCGTTGGAGGCAACAAAGCCCCTGGTGTAAATACGCCGGCCTACTTCACAAATGTCCTGTTTGATTTGATACTCGGAAGCCACAGGTTACGTCTCCCTTCCTGGAACTGCCCCGGCCTCCAGGCCCGCACCGACTTCCCACCCGGGGGTCAGTGACAGTTATAGCATTATAGCAGCAGTATATATTTAGAAATCGTACTCATCAACATCGCTCTTATCAAAAACCAGCGGCGGACCGGCATAAATTACTTCCCGTCAGCCTTGCTCTTCTACTTTCACCCTGACCTTCCGCCTCAATAACCTTAATAAACCGGGCGTAGGCTTGCTCCCAGACCTCGCGTTCTACCGGGAGGTAATCCTTGACTGCAAAGGAATTCCTGACAACCCTTCTTACTTCCGGCAAAGACCGGTATAGCCCGGCGCCATAAGCCTGCAGCATTATATTACCGATAGCCGTAGCTTCAACGGGGCCGGCGGTCACTTTCATGCCCAGGGCACTGGTCGTAAACCTGATTCTGCTACAATAAGTCCTCTTCGGGTTATTGACAATACTGCCCAACCCGGACTAGCCGGAACCAAAATCCTGCCGCGATATTTTCTTTCCACTTTGCGAAGATGTACGGGCTTAAGGGACTAATATTGACCGATTTTCGGACTTGAAGCAAGGGGCTTCCTCCCTATGAAACTCCAGCATGCCTATTAACAACTACTTGCACCAAACTCTCTTAAGGCGCTAGTTCCCGACCCCTCAACTATAACTATTTTGATCCCCGCCTGTTGCAATTTTTCCAGTTCCGCATCCGCT
>DFYS01000020.1:6879-8180 GCA_002383405.1 Moorella sp. UBA4076 | reverse complement strand
GACGGTGCCCCGGCATGGATGACCACTTACTCGGACCTCATGACCCTGCTGCTGGTCTTTTTCGTCCTGCTCTTCTCCATGTCGGTTCTCAATCAACAGAAGTTCCAGCAGTTTATTGCCTCCTACCAGGGGATGGGTATTCTGGACGGCGGCGTGAACCCGATTGTGGATACCGAAGCGGCACCTGACGCTTACCCGCAGCGGCCTGATACTCCGGAAGCTGCCGCCGCCCTGGCGCGGGCGCAGCAGCTGATGCAGACCTACGAGACGGTGAAAAACTTCCTGACGGCCAACGGCCTGGAATCGATGGTCGAGGTGCGCTACGAGGAGCGAGGCATCGCCCTGGATATCAAAGAGCGGATCCTCTTTGATTCCGGCAAAGCGGATTTAAAACCGGAAGCCGTCAGGTTATTGGATAAACTGGCCGGTCTTTTGTCCCAGCTGCCCGACAACGACATACGCGTGGAGGGCTATACTGACAACCGCCCCATTCACACCATCCAGTTCCCCACTAACTGGGAGCTATCGACAGCCCGGGCGGCGCGGGTGGTGCGCTATTTTATCGAAGAACACCGCCTGCGGCCGCAACGGTTTATAGCCGTCGGCTACGGCGAATATCGCCCCCTTTATCCCAATGACTCGCCGGAACATATGGCTGAGAACCGGCGCGTAGTATTGTTGCTGGGGTTAGAAAACAGTTCCCCGACCCAACAAAGTGAGGTGGATAGCAGTGCCTCCCAAAGAGGAAGCAGCAACTGAGAAAAAGGAAAAGCAGAGCCGGCCCTGGCTGACCATCGCTTTACTCCTGGCCGTCATGCTGCTGAGCGGTGGTTACGTCTTTTATTTCTTTTTCGGCGGCAACACCCCGACCACCGCGGCGGTAGCCAGCGGCAGCCAGCGACCGGTCAATATGCAAAAACTGGGCCTGGATGCTATTGTTGTCAACCTGGCCGACCCGGGACTGCACCGCTACCTGCGGTTGAAGGTCACCCTGGAGTATAGCGAGGCTAAACTAACGCCCGAGCTGAATGACAAGGTCTACCGCATCCGCGATACCATTATTACGGTGCTGCGCAGCAAGAAGACCGCCGACCTGCAGAGCGAAGACGCCCTGAAGCGCGAACTGCTGGCGGCGATTAACACCCAGCTGCTTGCCGGCCAGGTACAGGGTATCTACTTTGAGGAGTTTATCATTCAGTAACCGTTACTACTCAGGCCATAGGCCGTACGGGTGCTGCCTGTTGTAATATAGCAAATACTGCCGGCCATCATATCAGTATTGCAGGCGGGGTGGGGCAGGT
>DFYS01000020.1:0-6849 GCA_002383405.1 Moorella sp. UBA4076 | reverse complement strand
TAGCGCAGGCGGAACGCTATTTTCGAGGAGCCGGTAATGGTGGTACCCCATCACCAGCGGGCGGAAGCAATGATAGGCAGGCAGACTTCAATCTGAAACCCGGCACTCGACGCGGTAATAGCGTGACCTGTAAATAAGCACATCTCATTTCGTAGGAGAGTACTGTTATGGCTTTAACGGATGCGGAGATCCAGGAGCTATTAAACGCCATGAATGGCGGCACGGAGCAGCCGCGGGTGGAGAAGGCCCGCTTTTCGCCGCTGCAACCATCGCCGGTGGCTGCGCTAACGAGTGACTTTAACCGTATCGCCGATGTGCCCCTGCGCCTGGTGACGGAGCTGGGCCGCACCCGCCTGACGGTGAAGGAGATCCTGGACCTCAAGGAGGGTTCGTTAATCACCCTCAACAAGCTGGCCGGCGAGGCGGTCGAGGTAAGGGTCAATGATGTCCTGCTGGCTACGGGAGAGGTGGTGGTTATTAACGACGCCTTTGGGGTCAGGATTAACAACCTGGCGGATATCGAGGAAGAAGGGCAGGATTAGCTATGGATAGGGACTTGCTCCTCGCCCTGCTGCGGCTGCTGATCTTTTTTCCCCTGGTGCTGGGGCTGGCTTATCTAACCGTCCGCTTCGGGCTGGGCCGGGCGACGGGAAGGGTCGCCGGGCCGGGGCAGCTGGAGCTGATTGAGAGGCTCCCTTTAAGCAGCAAGTCGAACCTGGCGGTTGTTCGTTGCGGCGGGAGGTACTTCCTCATCGGCCAGGGGGAAGGGGCGCCGGTTTTGCTGGCCGAGCTCCCCGATTACCAGGCGCTGCCGGCGACAGGGGAGGTAGAGGTGGAGGTATGTTCCCTCCAGTCCCTGGTAGAGAAAGACAGTACTGACAGCCGGGCGCGGGGACAGGGCCGGCCGGCCGCGTGGCTGGCAAAATGGCAGAGGTTCATCAGCCATGGGGATTGACAGTTTACTGCAGGACCCGCGGCAGGTGGTGGATACCGTCCGGCTGCTGGTGCTGCTCACCATCCTCGCCCTGGTGCCGGCCATCCTGCTGCTGATGACCTCCTTTACGCGGATTATCATCGTTCTGTCCTTTGTGCGCAGCGCCCTGGCCACCCAGCAGACGCCGCCCAACCAGATACTTATCGGCCTGGCATTGTTTCTGACCTTCTTCATCATGGCGCCGGTATATAACCAGGTAAAGAGCCAGGCCCTCGACCCCTACCTGGCCGGGCAGCTCACCCAGGAGCAAGCGCTGGCCGTCGGAGCCAATCCGGTGCGGGAATTCATGTATCGCCAGACGCGGGAAAAAGACCTGGCCTTATTTATCCGCATGGCAGGCATTGCCCAGCCCCGTACCCGCGACGACGTACCTTTACACGTCCTTATCCCGGCTTTTATCATCAGCGAGCTGAAGACGGCCTTCCAGATGGGCTTTATGATCTATATACCATTCCTGATTATTGATCTGGTAATTGCCAGCACCCTGATGGCTATGGGTATGTTTATGGTACCGCCGGTGATGATCTCCCTGCCCTTCAAGCTGATGCTTTTTGTGCTGGTCGACGGCTGGTACCTGCTGGTTAAGTCCCTGCTGGAGAGCTTTTAGTACCTTAAGTCCGGACACCTTCGCAAAGTGGGAAGAAAAATCACGGCAGGATTTTGGTTGAAGGCTAGAACCGGGTTAGGTTGGAGGTATTATCTTTATGACCCAGGAATTCGTCATTCATCTGGCGCGGGAGGCCCTGACCACGGCGCTGTTGCTGGCGGCGCCGGCCCTGGGCTTAAGCCTTATCGTCGGCGTCGGGATCAGCATCCTGCAGGCCGCCACCCAGATCCAGGAACAGACCCTCACTTTTGTGCCCAAGATTATCGCCGTCATGCTGGGGATACTCCTGCTGGGGTCCTGGATGCTCAACACGCTCATCCAGTTTACGGCCGGCATCTTCGGCAACCTGGCCGGGCTGGTGAAATAGAAGTGGGAGGTGAGAGGTGAGAGGTGAGAAGTGGCTCAAGCCTATCACTTCGCAGGCGCAACTACTCAGGCCATCGTCGATATTAACCGTAGCTGGTGCCAGAGTATGAAAGTCCTACCAAACCTGGCTATCCCTATGCTATCGTTGCAAGGACGACCAGTCAGGTAAGCTGAGTAGACCACTGTCCCGCCCGGCGGCACCAGCAAAAGGATGAAAATGGGAAGGCCTTTCTCGCATTTGCGAGGCGGGGGCATCTGGTGGAAGTAAAATAATACCAGTCAGGGGGAAAGGGGGAGAGACTTATGAACTACGTGGCTCAGGCGGAACTCTTTTTCCTGGTCCTGGTGCGGACTACAGCCTTTTTCGTGACGGCGCCCTTTTTCGGCATCCGCGGCGTACCACCCCTGCTTAAGGCCGGCCTGGGTTTGCTGGTAGCTGTGCTGGTCTTTCCCGTCCTGCCGCCCGGCCAATCCACCTTTGCCGGTACCGGCACCTACGCCCTGGCGGTCATCAACGAATCCCTGGCCGGCCTGGCCCTGGGTTACCTGGCCACCCTGATTTTCAGCGCCATCCAGGTGGCTGGGCAGCTCCTGGATATCCACATGGGCTTGGCTATGGCCAGCCTCTTCGACCCCCAGAATGCAGCCACGACCACTATTATGGGCCAGTTCTTCGCCATCATGGGGCTGCTGCTTTTCTTCCAGATGGATGGCCACCACACCCTGCTGCTGGCCCTGCAGGAGAGCTTCCACCTCCTGCCCCTGGGGGGGGTACGCCTGGATGGGAATATCGTCCTGATGGTGGTGAAGCTCTTTGCCGGCATGTTCAGCCTGGGACTGCGTATCGCGGCACCGGTAATCGTGGTCCTGTTGATTGCCGACCTGGGTTTAAGCCTGGTAGCCCGCACCGTGCCCCAGCTGAACGTCTTTATCCTCGGGTTTCCGTTGAAAGTCGGCCTGGGGCTGATAGTGCTGATCGCTATTCTGCCTCTGCTGGTGACCGTGTTTCAAAACCTCTTCACCCAGATGGAACACGACCTGGCGCTAATCATCAGAAGCTGGCCAAAATGATGGACAGGCAAATCAAGCTGGCATTTTACCGCCTTCCGCGTGAACAAGTCAGATATTATTTACACCGGGAGCGGCGCACAGCACCGGTAGGGGGTGTAAATAGCAGTGAGGCAGGTTTCAATTCGGAACTGGCTTTAGCCAGTTCCTACGAAAATTCCAACCTCCCACTTCTAACTTCTCACTTCTTTTTTGACCTGCAGCTCTTTGCCGAGGAAAAAACTGAGGAGGCAACGCCGCACCGCCTCCAGGAGGTGCGCCATAAAGGCCAGGTGGCCCGCAGCAACGACCTCAGTGCCGCCCTGGTCCTGCTGGCGGCGGTAGTTTACCTTTACTGGCGTCGCGATGTCTTTTACCAGTATATGGCGGATCTGATCAGCTGGATGCTGCAGGACGGCTGGCGGTTGCAGCTCGACAGCGGCAACCTGATGGCCCTCTTCGTTGACCTGGCCTATAAAACCGGGCTGCTACTGGCGCCCCTGCTTCTGCTGGCGGCAGCGGTGGGCCTGGCGGCCAATTTCGCCCAGGCGGGTTTTATCTTTTCCCTGGAGCCGATCAAACCGCGCCTGGAGAACCTGGACCCGGTGAAGGGGTGGCAGCGTTTCTTTTCCCGGCGGGCGCTGGTGGAATTGCTGAAAAGCCTGGCCAAGGTCATCGTCGTCAGCCTGGTGGTCTGGCTGCTGGTGAAGGGGGAATTCAGCCAGCTGCTGCTGACGGTGGACATGGGCCTGCCGGCAACNNGGAGTTTCAACGCAACTTAAGGATGAGCAAGCAGGAAGTTAAAGAAGAAATGAAGCAGATGGAAGGCGACCCCCTGATCCGCTCGCGCCTGCGGGAAAAGCAGCGGCAGCTGGCCCGGCACCGCATGATGCACGCCGTCCCGGAAGCCACAGTGGTCATTACCAACCCCACCCACGTAGCCGTGGCGCTGCGTTACCGGGAAAAAGAGACAGCGCCGCGGGTGGTGGCCAAAGGCGCCGGCAGTATTGCCGAGCGTATTAAAGAGGCAGCCCGGCGCCATCATGTCCCCATCGTCGAGAACCCGCCGCTGGCCCGCGCCATCTACCGCCAGGTGGAGCTGGATCAGGAGATACCGGTGGCCCTCTACCAGGCGGTGGCCGAGATCCTGGCCAGGATCTACCGGTTGCGGGGGCATTTTTGAGCCTTAGTTCAAAGAGCGAAAGAGGCCCTCGGAAACAGTACGGCCACAAGGCCTAACCCGGACTAGCCGGAACCAAAATCCTGCCGCGATATTTTCTTTCCACTTTGTGCAGATGTTCGGACTTAAGGGACTAAGGCCCGAAGGGCTTAAGTAGGCCGTGCCCGAGGCATGGGAAGCTCCTTCAAGTATAAGGGCGCGAAGTGGCGTCTGAAGGGGACCGGTAACACCGGAGGATATTAGCACCTCACACATCTCATATCGGAGGCAACATTGTTTTATGCCAGCCAATACCGGCTTGACGGGCACTATGAAGCGCTTTGCCCCATACAATGATATCCTGGTAGCGGCCCTGGTGCTGGGGGTGGTCATGCTAATCGTCATCCCCGTCAGCCCGGCGGTCATGGACTTCCTGCTCATCATCAGCATGGGCGTCAGTATGACGATTCTCCTGACCACCCTGTTTGTCACCCGCAGCCTGGAGTTTTCCGTCTTCCCTTCGCTGCTGCTGGTGGTAACCCTGTTTCGTCTCGCCCTGAATATCTCCTCCACCAGACTGATTTTAGGACGCGCCGACGCCGGTCAGGTGATTGAAACCTTCGGCAGCTTTGTCGTCGGGGGTAATTACATTGTCGGCTTTGTTATCTTCCTTATTATTACCATCATCCAGTTTATCGTCATTACCAACGGCGCCCAGCGGGTGGCCGAGGTGGCGGCGCGTTTTACCCTCGATGCCATGCCCGGCAAGCAGATGAGCATCGATGCCGACCTCAACGCCGGCCTGCTGACGGAGGACGAGGCGCGCAGTAAAAGACGGGAATTGCAGCGGGAAGCCGATTTTTATGGTGCTATGGATGGGGCCAGCAAGTTTGTCCGCGGCGACGCCATTGCCGGCCTGATCATTACGGCTATTAATATTCTGGGCGGCCTGGCCATCGGCATCTGGCAGCTGCAGATGCCCTTTATGGAGGCGCTGCAGACCTTTACCCGCCTGAGCATCGGTGACGGCCTGGTGACGCAGCTGCCGGCGTTGATGGTTTCCACCGGCACCGGCATCCTGGTGACCCGTTCGGGGGCGCTGGATAATTTCGGTCAGGAGGTCATCAGCCAGCTGACGGGCTTTCCGCGGCTCGCCGGCCTGGTGGCGGCCGTCCTTTTCCTCATGGGCCTGCTGCCGGGGATGCCGCACCTGACCTTTCTCATCCTGGCCGCAGGCGTGGGTTATGCTGCCTATGCCCTGGCGCAGGAGGAAAAGCTGCAGGGCCGGCGTCAGCAGGAGGCGGCGGCGGCGCGCCAGGCGACCGGGCGCCAGCCGGAGAATGTGCTGGGCTTTTTTCAGGTGGACCCTCTGGAAGTGGAGATCGGCTACGGCCTGATTCCCCTGGCTGATGAAAGCGAGGGCGGCGACCTGCTCGACCGCCTGGCAGCGGTGCGGCGCCAGGCTGCCACCGAAATGGGTATTTACGTGCGCCCCATCCGCATCCGCGATAACCTGCAGCTGCCCCCCAATAGCTACACCTTTAAACTGCGGGGGGTGGGGGTGGCGCGGGGGGAGATCCAGCCCGGCCACCTGCTGGTCATGAACCCGACCGGCCAGGAAGGGCCGCCCGGGGGCCAGGCCACCCGCGAACCCACTTTCGGCCTGCCGGCCTGGTGGGTGCCGGCGGCCCGGCGCCAGGAAGTGGAGCTGGCCGGTTTTACCGTCGTTGATGCTACCACCGTCCTGATTACCCATTTGACGGAATTCATCAAAGCTCATGCCGCCGAACTGGTCGGCCGCCAGGAGACGCGCGAGCTCCTGGATAAAATCAAGGAGAACAACCCGGCCGTGGTGGAGGAGCTGGTGCCGGAGTTGCTGGCGGTGGGTGAGGTGCAGAAGGTCCTGGCCGGGTTGCTGAAAGAACAGGTACCCATCCGCGACCTGGTGAGCATCCTGGAGGCCCTGGCCGATGCCGCCCGCGCCAGCCGGGAACCGGATTACCTGCTGGGAGCGGCGCGGCAGGCTTTGAGCCGTACCATCAGCCACCTCTATGCCCGCGAGGGGAAGCTGACGGCTGTTACCCTCCACCCCGCTCTCGAGCAAAAATTGATCGACGCCATCCAGCCCACCTCGCAGGGTAATTTCCCCGCCCTGGCGCCGGAGGTGGCGCGGGAACTCTTCAGCAAACTGGGCCAGGCAGTGGAGAAGGCCGCCATGGGCGGCCGGCAGCCGGTTATTCTCTGCTCGGCGCGCATCCGTTTACCCTTAAGGCGGTTGTTGCAGCGTTCGTTGCCCTATGTCCCGATTGTAGCCTATAGCGAGCTGGAACCCGGCCTGGAAGTAGAGGCCGTGGAGGCGGTGAATATAGCATGAAGATTAAACGTTATCTCGCCCGCGATATGCAGGAGGCCTACCTGGCCATCCGCCGCGACCTGGGGCCGGAAGCGGTTATTGTCACCAGCCGCCAGGTACGCCAGCCGGGGCTGATGGGCTTTTTTCTGCCCCCCCGTCTGGAAGTGACGGCCGCTCTGGAAGACGTGGCGTCAGCGCCGGGGCTATCCTGGCCGGCAGCGTCGGGCAGGCCGGCGGTGCTGCCGCCGAGGGAGGAGCGGTTGCCCGCCGGGGGAGCAGGCGGCAATGGGGCGGCCGCAGCGGCGGTACTGCGGGGGACGGCT
>DFYS01000018.1 GCA_002383405.1 Moorella sp. UBA4076 | reverse complement strand
AATGGTCACGCCGGCAAGATTGGGTTGCGGGCGGAGCCCACATTGGTCCTGCCTGGGAGGATGGCTGTCTATCCTATTTCTGGCAAATAGCTTTTAAGTAATTCGGCGATAATTTCATCGCGTTCCACGCGGCGAATTAAATTGCGGGCGCCTTTGTGGCTGGTAATATAAGCCGGATCCCCTGACAGGAGATAGCCGATCAACTGGTTAATCGGGTCGTAGCCCTTTTCTTGCAATGCTGCCTGTACTTCCTCCAGCACATCGCGGACTTTGAATTTCTCCTCTTTCGCCACTTTAAACATCATTGTTTCCTGCATGTCCCCTGGCATGGCGATACCCCCTTTTTAACTCTTGCTGCTCCTTATTAACGAACCTGTTCGGCAACTACCTTGAGGCTGTAGGCCAGCGCCTGGTCCAGCTTGCTCGGGTCCTTACCGCCGGCCTGGGCCATATCCGCCCGGCCGCCGCCACCGCCGGCGGCAATCCGCGCCACTTCCCGCAACAGATTTCCTGCATGAACCCCCCTTTGGACCAGGTCTTTACTGACCATGGCCACAAAATTCACCCGGCCGTTGTCCTGGGAACCCAGGACCACCACGCCGGAACCCAGTTTATCCCGCACCCGGTCCGCCAGGCCCCGCAGGGTTTCAGCATCGGCGCTGTTGACCCGCGCCTGCAGCACCGGTACGCCGGCTATCGCTTGTACCTGATCCAGCAGTTCATCCACGCTATAGACAGCCAGCTGGTTACGCAACTGGAAGATTTCTTTTTCCATTTCCCGGGCTTTATCCAGGAGCTGCTGCACCCGCCCCGACACCTGCAAAGGAGGCACTTTGAGCAACGCGGCCGCGCTGGCCAGTTCCTGGTATTCGCGGCTGGCCAGCTCCAGCGCCGCAGCGCCCGTTACCGCCTCCACCCGGCGCAGGCCGGCGCCGATGCTGCTCTCCGCCGTAAGCCGGAAAAGACCGGCTGCGCTGGTCGAATGCAGGTGGGTGCCGCCGCACAACTCCATGCTGTAGGTATCAATCTTGACCACTCGCACCCGGTCGCCATATTTTTCCCCGAAAAGAGCCGTGGCACCCATCGCCTTCGCTTCCTGGAGGGAGGTTTCCAGGGTCGTTACCGGCAGGTCGGCCAGGATGCGCCTGTTAACCTCCTTTTCGATAGCCTGCAATTCCTCGGCCGTCAGCGGGGCAAAATGGGTGAAGTCAAAGCGCAACCGCTCCGCTGTCACCAGCGACCCGGCCTGGTTAACGTGCTCGCCCAGGACATTCTTCAGGGCGCGATGCAGCAGGTGGGTGGCTGTGTGGTTCCTGGCGGCGGCCAGGCGGCGTTCGCCGTCGACGCTAACCCGCACTTCCTGCCCGGCTGCCAGGGTGCCGGCGGTCACCTGCACCTGGTGAATGATCCTGCCATCCGGCAGGCGGCGGGTATCCTGGACCCGCGCCCTACCGCCGGACCACTCGATATCCCCCTGGTCGCCCACCTGGCCGCCCCCCTCCGGGTAGCAGGGGGTACGGTCGAAGATCGCATAGCCTGCGGCACCTGTCTTGAAAGCCGCCACCCGCTCCTCTCCCAGGATGAGGGCCATCACCCGGCCGGTATCCTCCAGGCGCTCGTAGCCGGTGAACGCGGTACCGCCGAGATCATCCAGGTTGCCGGCGAAGGCCAGGGCGAAGGCAAAGGCTTTGACGTCTTCCCGCGCCGCCCGTGCCCGCTCCCGCTGCGCCGCCATGGCTTCCTCAAAGCCGGCGTGGTCGATTTTAAAGCCCTGTTCGCCGGCGATTTCCTCCGTCAGGTCCACCGGGAAACCATAGGTATCGTAAAGGGTAAAGGCCTCCTGGCCGCTGATGGTATCCCGGCCCTCGCGACCGGCCCGCGCCAGGATGCCATTTAAAACCCGCATGCCGTCATTCAAGGTTTCGTGAAAACGTTCTTCTTCCTGGCGGATCACGCGGGCGATGTCCTCCTGCTTGGCCGCCACCTCCGGGTAGGCTGCTCCCATGATGCCAGCCACGATCGCCACCAGACGGTAGAGGAAGGGTTCTTCCACCCCCAGGGCCCTGCCAAAACGGGCCGCCCGCCGCAGGATCCGCCGCAGGACGTAGCTGCGGCCCTCATTCCCCGGCAGCACCCCGTCAGCAATGAGGAAGGTGCAGGCACGAGCATGATCAGCAATAACACGGAAGGGAAAGCCGCCCTGGCCGCGGTCGTAAGCCCGGCCGCTGATTGCGGTCATAGCGGCAATCAAAGGCTGGATCAGGTCGGTGTCAAAATTACTAGCAACACCCTGTAAGATGGATGCCACCCGCTCCAGACCCATCCCCGTGTCGATACTGGGCCGCGGCAGCGGGGTCAGGTTACCGTCGCTATCGCGCTCGTACTGCATGAAGACCAGGTTCCAGATCTCCAGCCAGCGGTCGCAGTCGCAGGCTCCCAGGGCGCAGGGGCCGGCCCGGCAGGCGTGCTCCGGCCCGCGGTCGTAGATAATCTCACTGCAGGGGCCGCAGGGACCGGTATCACCCATCGCCCAGAAATTATCCTTCTCGCCCATGCGCACGATACGCCCGGCGGGGACGCCGGCTACCTCCTGCCACAGCTGCCAGGCCTCGTCATCATCCTGGTAGACGGTAATCCAGAGGCGTTGCGGCGGCAGCTCCAGGACGCGGGTCAAAAACTCCCAGGCATAGGCAATGGCGTCCCGTTTGAAGTAATCGCCAAAGGAAAAGTTGCCCATCATTTCAAAAAAGGTATGATGGCGGGCCGTGCGGCCGACGGTATCCAGGTCGTTATGTTTGCCGCCGGCGCGGACACACTTCTGGGCTGTCGTCGCGCGGCGGTAGGGGTGCCGGTCCAGGCCCAGGAAGACGTCTTTAAACTGCACCATGCCGGCGTTGGTAAAAAGCAGGGTCGGGTCATGCAAAGGCACCAGGGAAGAGCTGGGGACGATGGTATGCCCTTTACCGGCAAAAAAGTTTAGATATCTCTCCCGGAGTTCATTCCCCGTCAAAAAGGTCAACTCCTCGTCAAAACTAAACCTCGCCCCCGCCTGCGGGGCGGTGAACGAGGTTGCTCCGCCTAAATTTTTCTACATTATACCTGAAGCGGCGCGGGTTGTCAATGAAAGTAAATTGGTTTGCCAGGGTGGTCTTGGGTCGTTGCCCGCCGACCACGTTTCCAGTTGTCAATGAAAGTAAACTAGTTTGCCAGGGGGAGGTAGAAAGTGAAGGTCGAGCCTTCGCCGGGTTTACTTGTTACCCCAACCCTGCCCCCATGGGCCTCGATAATGTGTTTCACAATGGCCAGCCCCAGCCCTGTGCCGCTATTTCCCCGTGCCCGCGACCGGTCCACTTTATGAAAGCGCTCCCAGATGTAGGGTAAATCCGTCGCCGGTATACCATCGCCGTTGTCGCTTACCCTTACTATCACCTGGTCATCAGCAAAATCCGCCTGGATGGCGATCCTTCCCCCCGAAGGGGTAAACTGGATGGCATTGGCAACAAGGTTGATCAAAACCTGTTCGAGGCGGTCATTATTCCCGAGAACCCGGGCCGGCTTGTCAGGAAAATCCAGATTCACATCTAAACCCTTTGCTTCAATCTGGGGCTGTAGTTTTTCCACGACTTTGAAGGCGATTTCCCTGAGATCGATGGGTGCCACCTGCCAGTTAATCTCGCCGGACTCTATCAGCGATAAATCCAGCAGGTCATGGATAAGCCTTTTCAAGCGCAGCGATTCCTCGTGAATTACCTTCAAGTACCTTAACTCCGTAGCCTGGTCCTCAACCAGGCCATCCATCAGGGCTTCGACAACAGCCTGGATCGAAGTCAAAGGTGTCCTTAGCTCGTGGGAAACGTTGGCCACCAAATCACGGCGCAGCTCTTCCAGCCGGCGTAACTCGCTGATATCCTGCAACACAGCTACCGCACCGCAGCTTGCCCCGCTTTCCGGCAGGGGCGATATATGGGCCAGAAAAACCTTGTCGTTAGGCAATTTAAACTCCGCCGTTAACCCTTGCTTTTCTTTGATCACATCTGTAAACAGTTCATTCAGCTCCGGGTAAGGAACTACCGCTTTTAACAGCCGGCCTTTAAATTCGCTGTCCCGGAAACCCAACGTCCCGGCAGCGCGGTGATTGGCCAAAATAATCCGCCCTTCACTGTCAACGGCTAAAACGCCCTCCGCCATGTTCGCCAGGATATTTTCCATTTTGCCTTTTTCTACCTTCAAGGCGGTTATCGTTTGCTCCAGGGTTTGGACCAGCTCATTAAAATTGCCGGCCAGCTGGCCCACCTCGTCCTGGGAGGTAACGGTTACCCGCTGGTCGAAATTACCCCGCACCATTTCGCGGGTTATTTGACTCATCCGGCGTAAAGGGCGCGAAATAGACTTGGAAAGGTAATAGCCGAGCAGCATCGCTAAAATAATAGCCGCCGCTGCCGCATAAAGGATAAAACCCCTCATAATCGCAACCGCCGTAGCTACATCAGCCACCGGTGTGTTTAAAAACAAAGCCCCCTTAACCTCATTGCCGTTCCAGATGGGTACTGCTGCCGATACCATCATCTGCTTAAAGCGGGGGTTATAGCCCTGACCGCTGACCGCCCTCCCCTGTAAAACCCGCCTGGTTTCACTGTCATCTAAAAACATACCCGGCGGCACCTGGATACCGCCGGTATTAGTTAGAACCCGGCCCTGATGGTCAATGATCAGGACGCGGGCATTGAGCGAGCGGTCCATGGCCATTAACACCTTTTCCGCCGGCGGCCCGGGTATGTCGCTGTCGTTAACCGTGGTCAGGATCTTGCTTATTTCTTCACCTTTTTGCATAAGCTCCTGTTGTTTGGCCGTAAAGTAGTAGTGGGAAAAAAGCTGTGATAACAATAAGCCGACCACACTGAGGGTCACTAAAATAATGATCAAGTAAGAGGCCAGCAATTTATGAAACAAAGTCCGCCCCATTCAAGGTGTCACCTCGAATTTATACCCTACTCCCCAGACGGTTATCAGGTAATGTGCAGCGGGCGGTCCCAGCTTGTCCCGCAACCGGCGGATGTGGGTGTCCACCGTGCGGGAATCGCCGCCGTATTCGTACCCCCAGACACTCTCCAGCAGCTGTTCGCGGCTGAACAAACGCCTGGCGTTACGCGCCAGGAAATATAAAAGCTCAAATTCTTTGGGTGCCAGGTCCATTTCCCGGGAGTTAACTGTAACCCGGTGGGCGCTGTAGTCAATAACTAAGCCCGGGAAAATTAATACCTCCCGGTTATTGCCGGCGGGATTGTCAACTCGCCGCAACACGGCACGGATGCGGGCTACCAGCTCCCGGGGGCTGAATGGTTTGCACATGTAATCATCAGCCCCCAGTTCCAATCCTAAAATCCGGTCCAGCTCTTCGCCTCTGGCGGTCAACATGATAATGGGGGTCGTCAGTTCCTGGCGGATCTCGCGGCAGACCTCCCGCCCATCCTTTCGCGGCAGCATTAAATCAAGGACGATGAGCCGGGGGTTGGTTGCCTTGATTTTTCGCAATGCCTCTTCGCCATCAGCGGCGGTTTCGACCGCAAAACCCTCTTTTGTCAGGTAAAGTTTGACAACTTCCCGGACGCTCTCTTCATCATCGACGACCAGTATCGGGCCCGTGTCGGCCAAACTCTATCCCCCCTCCGAAAACCATCATCAGCATGCTTCTCAGGGTGAAGCAGGTTCCCTCCGAGCGCTAGTTGCGGCGCGCCGCCATGATAGGCTCCCGATCCATGATGCGCCGGAACCACTTAACTCCTTGGTTGCGGCGCGCCGCCATGATAGGCTCCCCTGAAAAAGTACTGCCCGGCTACTTTTTACTCAAAACGCAAAGCCTCGATCGGGTCGGCGCTGGCAGCCTTCCGCGCCGGATAATAGCCAAAGAAAATCCCCACCAGGGCCGCAAAACCAATGGCCAGCACAATAGAGCCCGGCGCAATCACCGTCGGCCAACCTGCCAGCTGCGAAACAACCTTACTCATTATAACCCCGGCCAGCATCCCTATAAAGCCACCGGCCAGGCTTAAAACTATGGCTTCGATTAAAAATTGGCCCAGGATGGCTCCGCCGGTAGCGCCTACCGCCATGCGGATGCCAATTTCCTTGGTGCGTTCCGTTACCGAAACCAGCATGATATTCATAATGCCGATACCGCCTACCAGCAAGGATACAGCCGCCACGCTGGCCAGCAGCATGGTCATGGTCTTCGTTGCCTCGGCAACAGTATCCAGGACCGCCGTCATGTTTTGAATGAAGAAATCATCCTCCTGCTGGTCGTTAAGACGGTGTCGCTGCCTTAAAAGGAATGTCACTTCATCCTGGACCGTTGCCAGGCTCATCTCGTCCTGGGCCTGGATATTAATGGCGCTGACGGAGTTCTCGCCGGTAAAACGCCGCTGGGCTGTCGTCACAGGAATATAAACCCTGTCGTCTTGATTGCCGCCGCCCTGGGAGGCCAGGACACCAACGACCGTGAACTCCAGGTTATTGAGGCGGATAGTAGCCCCGATAGGATTGACGCCAGCAGGAAAGAGGTTGGCAACTACCGTCTGCCCGAGGACGGCCACCAGGGCCGCCTGGTCGACATCTTCGGCAGTGAAAAAGGCGCCCGTTTCTAGCGGCAAATTTTTAATTGCCTGGTAAGGGCCTGTTGTGCCGGCAATACTCGTCGCCCAGGTCCTGCTGCCCGCAACGGCGGTAACGCCCCGGCTGGCTTCGGGGGCGACATTCTGCACCAGGGGCAAATCAGCAATGGCGCGGGCATCATCGAGGGTCAGGGTGTTAACAACCCCTCCGGCACCGCGGACAGGGCCAAACCCGGCCCCCGGCATAACAATCAGCAGGTTGGAGCCCATGCTGGCAATGCGTGACGTGATCTGCTGCGTAGCCCCGCCGCCAACGCTGATCATAATGATCACCGCTGCCACGCCGATAATAATACCGAGCATAGTTAATAAGGAACGCATTTTATTGGCCAGGAGACCCCGCCAGGCCACGATCAGAGCGGAAAGAAAATTCATGCGCGGCACTCCCCTTCTTCTGCGGCTTGCCGTGGTTCTGCTATTACCCGGTCTTCAATGATCATGCCGTCCCGGAGGCGCACCAGGCGCTGGCAGTAGGCGGCAATATCCGGTTCATGGGTAACAATAATAATTGTCAATCCCCGTTCCCGGTGTAAATGCTGTAACAGAGCCATAACTTCGATGCTCGTCCTGGTATCCAGCGCCCCGGTCGGCTCATCGGCGAAGATTATAGCCGGCTCATTGACCAGGGCGCGGGCAATGGCCACCCGTTGCTGCTGGCCGCCGGATAGCTGGGTTGGCAAATGCAGCTCCCGTCCCTGCAACCCCACCTGTTGTAAAGCCGCCCTGGCCCTGGCCATCATTTCCTTGCCGGGAACGCCGGCGTAAATCAAGGGCAGGGCCACATTCTCCCAGGCCGTAGTATTGCTTAAAAGGTTAAAACTCTGGAAGACAAACCCGATCTGGCGATTACGGATATAGGCCAGGCTATCGCGGTCGAGCCGGGTTACATCCTGGCCGTTCAATAAATAGCGGCCGCCTGTTGGGTGATCCAGGCACCCCAGAATATGCATCAGGGTCGATTTCCCTGACCCGGAAACGCCCATAATGGCTACCATTTCACCTGCTTTTACAACAAGGTCCACACCCCTTAAAGCCTGTACCAGCGTAGCCCCGGTAGCGTAGACCCTGGTCACCTGGCTAACCTGGATTACGGGAGTGACCATGGTTAATCCTACCTCCCCGGCATAAAGCATCATTTCTTTTGATGATCATCTAATCATCATTCCCTGTGGCCGCCCTCCTGCTGGCGAGCTGCTGTTCACAGCCGGCTGGCCGGGGATACTGGCACCGATAATTACCTGTTCGCCTGCTTCTAAGCCGCTCCGGACCTCGATATTGCTCGCATCACTCAGGCCGGTTACAATCTGCCGCACTACCGGCTGCCCCTGTTCCAGGACCAGGACTACAGCCTTATTGTTATTGTCCGCTCCCTGTGCCGGTGTGCCATTACCAGCTTTGCTGCCTGTTGCTGGCGTTTTTATTCCCTTTTCCTCACCGGCCGGTGTTGGCGACCCGCCAGCGTTGTCGCTACGTGGTGGCGTTTGGCCGCCGGCATTAATTATACTGGCAGCCTGGTCACTATTAGCGAAGTTTATTGCCGCCCTGGGCACAGTAATTACGTCCTCTTTTTGCTCATTAATAATATTGACGCTGGCTGACATGCCGGCTTTGAGGGGAAGATCAGGCTCCGCCAGGGAAACCACAACGTCATAGAGCTGGACATTGGCTACCGTTGTCGCTTCCGGTGATGTCGAGGTTACCTGGCCCTTAAAATTCTTTCCCGGGAAAGCGTTAACGGTAAAGGTCGCTGTTTGGCCGATTTTGACATTGTCAATATCCGCTTCATTAACCTGGACGCTCAGTTGCAGCTTTGGCGTCACCAGGGTAATAAAACTATTTGCCGGATCATAATTGCCTCCGGTGCTGGTACTGCCGGCCCGCTGGCCGATACCCCCCCGGACGGCACTAATGACCCCGTCCCAGGGGGCGCGGAGTTCTGCCCCGGCGAGATTATTCTCAGCCAGAGTAAGCTGGGCCCGCGCCGCATCAGCCCTTGCTTGCGCAGCGGCTATATCTTCGGGGCGATTACCGTTCCGGAGGGCTTCGAGGGCAGCCTGGGCCTGGCGCAGCCTGGCAGCTGTCGTATCGCGGTTGGCGATGGAATTATCCAGTTCGACCCGGGTCAGGGCGCCGGCTGCAAAGAGTTCTTGATGGCGCTTCAGGGTCTCGACGGCGCTATTGTAAGCGATCTGGGCCTGGATTACACTCTCCTCTGCCTGGGCAATGTCTGTAGCCAGGGGTCCGGCCTGCAGGGTACGCAATTTCGCCTCGGCATCCTCTAAATTGGCCCTGGCCTGGACTACTTGCGCCTCCAGGTCAGCCGTATCCAGGCGGGCCAGGACCTGTCCCGCCTGGACCTGATCGCCAGGTTGCACATATATCTCCTTGATTAAACCGCTGCTTTTGAAGTCCAAACCGGTTTTTTCAACCGGCTCCACCATTCCGGCCGCATTGACAGCCCTGACAATATTGCCGCGCTTGACAGGTAAAGCTATATATTTGGTTTGATCCTGGCTTCCCTGCCACCACCAGTAGCCGGCGGCGCCAGCCAGTAATACTATGAATCCGAGGAGCAATAATAAGCCTCTCCGCCGCCGCGGAGGTTTAACAACAGGTACAACTTCGGTTGCCATAGAGCGACCCTCTCCCCGCAATGAGATGTGAAAAATGACAGAGCGCCACTACCGATGGCTCCTCCTGATAGTGGCCGCCTGGTAATACCCTGCCTTTTTTATCCTGCTGCTGGTGTCCGGCACACAAACTATGGGTGGCTTAATTCCTTAACGAGTATGCACTCATGACGGTTATTATTCACAAGCTGCTATGGTGCCACTTGCGTGCCGGGCCTGGCGTTTACCATCCTCACCCGGACTAGCCGGAACCAAAATCCTGCCGCGATATTTTCTTTCCACTTTGCGAAGATGTTCGGGCTTAAGGGACTAATGCGGAATTTTATACTGGATGTCGGCTTTGTCGCGTAATTCCTGCAGCCAGACGGGGTATTCCTCTGCAATTTTTTGTTCTCTGAGCTTGTTCTCAACATCATTTTTAACGTCCTGGTACTCTGGTTGGACTGCCTCTTTTTTCTCCAGCGCCTGGATAAGATGATAACCGTGTTCGGTCTTGACTACGTTACTAATTTCCCCTTCCTTTAAACTAAAAGCTGCTTGCTCAAATTCAGCCACCGTGTCTCCTTTTTTAATAAAACCCAGGTCACCGCCTTGCTCTTTGCTGCCGGGATCAGTAGACTTCTCCCTGGCGAGTTCAGCAAAATCAGCCCCATTGTGAAGTTTTTCCAACAGGGAAGCAGCTTCCGCTTCAGTCCCTGCCAGGATGTGCCGCGCATGAACCTGTTCCGGCTGGGCATATTCTTCCTGGTGTTCGGTAAAGTATTGCTGCATTTCATCTTCGTTGATTTCTATCGTCGACGCTATAATATTACTGGCCATCTGCCAGGTAATAATCTCTTGTTCCAGGTCCTCCCCTGTCATTTGATATTGTTGCAGTACTGTTTGCAGTTCTTCATCAGTAGAGACCCCCAGCGTACCTTTCAGCTTTTCTATCTCCGCCTGGATCTCCTCAGGGGTTACCTTTATTCCCAGCTTTTCCCCTTCTTGCTGAATTAATTTTTGGTTAATCTGTTCCTCCAGAGCTTGCGGGCCTATCTGGGCATACATTTTCTGGTATAGCTGGCCCTTGTTGATCACTTCGTTATTGACTGTTGCCAGAACATTTCTCTGATTAAGCAGCCAAAAAGCAACCAGCGCTAAAATTATTACCCCTAAAGTCGACAGGCCA
The DNA here is from genome assembly GCA_002383405.1 of Moorella sp. UBA4076. Classification (GTDB taxonomy): domain Bacteria; phylum Bacillota; class DSM-521; order Neomoorellales; family Neomoorellaceae; genus Neomoorella. Next base: position 1,377 of record DFYS01000018.1, on the reverse strand, counting down.
ATTAGTATTTTGGCCCTGGAGCCCCTGTAGCGTCCAACTTTACCTGTTTCCGCAGTCAATATTTTAGTACCCCTTTCTATTTGAGCTGCTTGTATTCATTCACTTACATGATAATAACAGACGCCCCGTAATAAGTTGTGTCCAATTTGTTACCAAATGGTAAACAATTCTCGAACTCCCTGTCAACCGCTGGCTGCTATTTGACAGCCCCGCCACCTTTCGCCGTTCCCACCGGCCAATTTGCGTACGGGCAATGCATCCGGCTCATTTTCCGCACTCCCGATAATTATTGAAGGTGCGGGATGTAGACGCCGGAAGATCACCGGTGGTCCACACTCCAGAAAAGGTAGCCGGCAATCATCTCCCGCTGGGATGGATAACTGCCATTCATCAGGTGGGAATAAACGTGCCCGGCGATAACCCCGCGCACCGCCGGCGTCAGCTCCAGATGCGGAAAAAAGAAAATCTCCATTTCCTCAATGGCCTGATGAGGCTCCAGTTCCCTGGTACTCACCCTGCGTTCCAGTTCCAGGGAAGGTGTGTAACCCCAGGCGTAAAGGAGGTGAAAGATATACATCACGTCCGCTGGTATACCCGGCATTTCCCCGCCGGTAAGCTGCTGCCAGAGTTCGCGGCGGCCGCTGATCTCCTGGCGCAGGTGGCCGGCCAGGCAACAGGTGCCGCGGGAAGCAGCAATCATTTTCCGCAATCTATCGGCGTCTTTGATGCCCGGGCTCATCAGGGCCAGCACCAGGTCAAAAGCGCCCCGCCAGCCCTGTTGGTCCAGGTCTACTTCCTCCCAGGCCATCTGGACCGGCTCGATGTTGTTCACTGCCTCGGCCGCAGCCTTTGCCTTCAGAATGGCCAGCATTTCTTCCGCCGGGTCCAGGGCCACCACCCGCCGCGCCCGGCGGGCCAGGGGCAGGGCGTAGTTGCCGCTGCCGCAGCCGATGTCCAGTACCTCCAGGTCCTTCTCCAGGCCACCGTGGTGACCCAGCCAGTGCAGTATTTGCGCCACTCGCCGCTTGCCTTCCTCGCCGCCGGTCTGGCGGGCAAAGTGGCCGGCACGCCGGTTCCAGTAGGCGGTACCGTCCCGCTCCAGCAGCCGCCGGCCGTAGAGGGACTGCCGGTATTCCTCCAGCCAGGCCTCTTCCCAGAATTCAGCCCGTTCAAATAAGGGTAACTCTTTGTTAATCATCAAACACCACCTCTACCCTTTATTTTATCCTTTTAGCGGCATTTTTTCAGGTGGAAAAATAAAAAAGGGATAGACCCGGCAGTGGTATATAGATCTCGTCATGAGTGAGCCAATCTCCTTTCAGTTATTTTTTAAACTGAGTAATCGCGTGGCAGTGGTTTTGGCAGCAGTCCTCGAAA
>DFYS01000017.1 GCA_002383405.1 Moorella sp. UBA4076 | reverse complement strand
TAACATTTAGCGTTAACTTTTTCCCGCATTGCCACAGATATAAACTTCGTTGCCACATGCTTTCCTTAACCGCCGATATCCACCTACCACGAGTTTGCGGTAAAAACGAGATTAGCAAGAAATATGCCAGGGCAAAAAGGTTCATTTTTAAAAGCCCCGGCTCCAGAAAAAAAGGTGGTGTTTATTTGCTTAAACATCACCTGTTAGCGAAATCAAACATTTTTCATTCTCTTTTACGCCTGGAAGCCGGGATAACCCCTCCCCATCCCCAGCCAAAAGAACGGTGCTAGCCGGCCAGAAAAAATTATGGCAGGTCCTGGCACGAAACTTGCATAATTACAAAATAACACCGTGACGAAGGAAAAATCCCTATTAAACGCTCATACTGCTCCGGGGACGCCGGCAAAAATGGCAGCCGTGGCTTGCTTTTCATGGTAAAACCGAAGCGAACAGGCAAAAAGGTGAGATATCATGAACCGGTGGATAATCTTAAGCGGTTTTTTTGCCCTCCAGGCCCTGGCCTCCCTGGGTACCATGAGCGTCCCGCCCCTGGCGCCTTTCATCAAGGCGGATTGGCACCTGGGCGAAACCCAGGTGGGGCTGTTCGCCGCCGCCCTGTACGGCGGTACCGCCCTGGCCTCCCTGCCGGCCGGCCTGTTCACTGACCGCCTGGGCCCGCGCCGGGTCCTGGGGTGGGGCCAGTTCCTGGTAGGTTTATTAATTTTCGCCCTGGCCTGGACGCCGCATTTGCACCTCGCCCTTTTCTGCATGCTCCTGGCGGGTATAGGCTACAGCACCCTCACCCCGGCCACCACCAAAGCCATCATGTACCTTTTCCCAATACACCTGCGCAGCACGGCTGTCAGCCTCAAACAGACGGGTGTCCCCGCCGGCAGTTCCCTGGCAGCCGCCCTGCTCCCCTCCCTGGCCCTGGCCAGTTCCTGGCGCCATAGCATAGCCCTGGCGGCAACGGTAATTATTGTTTCCGGCCTGATTTTTTATCTCCTCTATCGCGACCCGCCGGAGATGCACTCCGAGGAAACTGCCAGGTCCAGCTATTATCATGACCTCCGCCAGGTTCTCCATAGCAAGGATATCATTGCCATGGGCTTTTTTATATTCATTATGATGGCCGTCCAGCTGTCCCTGGGCACCTTCCTGGCCCTTTACCTGGTCGAAAAGATAGGATATGGCAAGGTCGTCGCCGGCGGCTACCTGGCCCTGGCCCAGATGGCCGCCGCGGTGGGACGGCCGGCGTGGGGCCTGCTCAGCGACAGCCTTTTCCACGGCAAAAGAAAGCCTGTCCTTTACCTGTGCGCCGGCCTGGCCATGCTCATGGCCCTGAGCATGGCCTTTACTTCCAGAGCTACCCCGGGCTGGTGCCTGGCTATCATTGCCCTCCTCTTCGGTTTTTCGGCCAACGGTCACAACGGCGTCGGTGTCACCCTGGTGGCCGAACTCGGCGGCAAAGAAATGGCCGGGGCGGCCCTGGGTTTCTGCTCGACCATCTGTTATCTGGGCGTAGTCTTCGGTACCCCCCTCTTCGGCTACCTGGCTGAGTCCTCCGGTTCCTACCTGGCGGCCTGGCTCTTCCTCGCCGTGATCCTGGCCCTGGCCCTGGTGCTGCTGGCCCTGGTAAAAGAAAAGGCCCGGGGTTAAAAAATCTCCTCATCCCGGCCGGGCCGCGATCCGGCTGAGGAAACCTCATTATCCAGCACTACGAGGGGAGCCGAAAAGGCAAAATACTATGCTGCTTCTTCATATAACTGGAAAAGGGAATGGTAAATTCTTCGGGATAGCGGTTGCCGTTCGCGGCATACAGGACCATCAGCCTCCCCAGTTCCCAGGCCTGCTTCATGGCGTATTCATTCTGGGCTATATCGCCGGGCATGGCGCCATAATGGCTGATACATTCCACACAGTGCATATGGCCCCACAGAAAAAAGCGGCGGAGAACTCCGGCTACCGTATCTACTCCCGCCCTTGCCCCGACAACAATCCCTGCCCCCACCTTATTGGCCAGCCGGCCGGCATAAAAATAAGGTAATACCCGATCCAGAAAAGTTACCCCCAGCCCTCCTATCGTCCAGTAAGTAGGCACGCCGATAACTATCCCATCAGCCGCTACCAGCTGCTCGCCAATCGCATCCATGTCATCGCTCAAGTGGCATCTTCCCGTCTTGCTGCAGGTAAGGCAGCCGTCGCAAGGCTGGATATGTTTGTCCCGGATAAAAATGATATCCCCCTCCGCTCCGGCGGCGGCAGCGCCGGCTAAAGCCTGCTGTACCAGCACCTCCGAGTTCCCCCCCACCCTGGGAGTACATACTACGCCGGTAATTTTCATGGCCAGCACCTCCTGTAAAATTATTATCCTACCGAAAACCTGCCCCGCGTTGTTAGAGCCTGTTCTCTAATACTTACTCTATGCAAGAATCATGCCAGCCATGAAAAACAATTGCCCAACAAATAACATCCCGCCAGCCTGTTAACAAAAATCAACCGGGCGTTAAGCAGGTAAACTGGACGACTACCTGCATGTAATGTTAGTATATATCAGGGAGAAAATTATCTTGTCACAATGGAAATGAACCGGGTACCCCTAACCCGGACTAGCCGGAACCAAAATCCTGCCGCGATATTTTCTTTCCACTTTGCGAAGATGTTCGGGCTTAAGGGACTAACCCGGCAGGCCTGCCAGGGAAATCATGGTCATAAAGCTGCTTATACTATCCCATATAATCTCCGCCAGGAGATGGTACTGTTCGCCTAAAACTAAGTACAAAGGGCACAATTACAATTACATTCTAGCCACCGAGGGTAACCTCAGGAACAAAATTTTGGAGTATTTGCTGGAATTCGTTTACCTTTTCCTCCGCCAGGAGTTTGACTTTATAAAAATCTTCCTCACGACCAAGCATTTTGTATTTGGACTCACAATAATCATGGTAGGGAAGAATGTCGCAGGCCTTGACCCCGGTCTCCTGGGCCAGCAGGCCGACTTCCCGGATAAAGGTTTCGGTGTCATTAACTCCGGGAATAATGGGTAAACGGAACCTGACACTGGCCCGGCGAGCAAGATTGCGAGCATTTTCCAATATCAGTTCGTTGCCGACACCAGTGATCATCTTGTGAAGAGCCGGGTCGGTGTGCTTGATATCGTAGAGAAAGAGGTCAACATAGGGCAAGATTTTCTCGATTTCCTGAAAAGGAGCAAAACCGCTGGTTTCCACACATGTGTGCAAGGCGTATTTTTTAGCTTCCTGCAGGAGGGCAGCGGTAAAATCAGCCTGGTAAAGGGGTTCACCCCCGGAAATGGTCATACCTCCGCCGCTGTTGCCGTAGAAAGGGATATCGCGACATACTTCCTGCATGACTTCATCCACAGTTAATGTTTCGCCCACCCTGGTGAGGGCGCCGTAAGCACAGGCCTGGACGCATTGCATGCATTGGGTACAGAGTTCACGGTTAATGCGGTGATTGCTCGCTAGGTCAATGGCCCCCGGTATCGGGCAGGCCTGCTGGCAGGACCCGCATTGGACACATTTCTGTTCGCGGAAATAAATTTCCGGGTCGAGGTGGTGGGTCTCGGGGTTATGGCACCAGCGGCAGCGCAGGGGACAGCCTTTTAAAAAGACCGTCGTACGAATTCCCGGCCCGTCGTTAATGGAGTATCTCTGGATTTGGGTTACTATGCCAGTAAGCACCAGGACACCTGCTTTCATCTTTATTTTTCTTACAAATTACGTGCCCGGTTAAGGAAGCTATGGTTTTGATTCATAACCTCTGGTCAGGGCGTAAAGCCCTGCAATCGAATAAAAATTCTATGACTTGAGTTGAAGTTTTCTCCTGAAGCGTAAATTAACAAAGCTGGCCTGGACACTTCGAGGCTTTCACCTGTAAAGGATAATGGCGTGCCCGGAAATCCCCGACCCCCGGCCACGCCGTCAATAGCCCTAAATAACGGCTGTTAAGTTTATGGGTTCTTATACTTAGCTTTGAGCTGCAGAACTTCCTCAATGTCCGCCAAAACCTGGGGATCGTCTTTATATATTTCTTGCCAGGTCTTTTCTACATCCCCCATCCAGAGCTTCATTTCTTCAGGCGTCGGCTGGTAAATCTTGATGCCCTTTTCCTGGGCTTCCTTCAGGGTAACTTCCCAATCCGCTTTCGCTCTTGCTACAGTCTTGCTTTCAACTTCTTTGCCAGCATCTAAAATTGCCTGCTGTAATTGGGGTGAAAGCTTATCAAAAAAGCTTTTATTCATGCCAATCACTGAGGCTACAGTGCCTATAGGCAGAAGCGTATAATATGGGGCTACCTCATAAAGTTTTCGTTCCACCACCGCTGTTACCGCTCCATAAGCGCCCTGGATCACGCCCCGTTGCAAAGCCATGTATAGTTCAGCGCCGCTAAGAAAAGACGGGTTGACGCCCCATTTTTTAAAATATGCGACTTGGGGAGGTCCGACACCCCGCACAGTCAACCCCCTGGCATCCGCCGGTACCTTGACTTCTTTAGTCCACATTATGCCAAACCCTTCGTGAGGCTCTAAAATCCAGGCAATGGGCTTTATGCCCTTTTTCTCCATTGCCGCACACAATCGTTCTTTTGTTTCAAGGTTACTCAAAAATCCATATAGAAGGTCGGTATTGTTGTCAAACAAAAACGGGACGCTTAATACCTGGAATTGGGGAATCATTTTCTCCAAAATAAAGCTATAGAGAAGGCCGGATTCAATACCTCCGACCGTCACCGCCTCAACTACGTCCACGTCCTTATACAACTGGGCTGCGGGGTAGATCTGGACTTCCAGGGTGCCGGCGGCTTTCTTCGTGGCCAGGTCAGCCCACTCTTGGAACTGTAAAGATCTGGGATGCTTTTCAGGTAGACTGTGGCTGAAACGGACGACTATCTTTTTCCCTTCCTGCTTCTGTTCCTGGGCGGCCTCTTTCTTGTCATCTGCCTGCTGACCGCCACAACCGTTTGCGGCCAGCAACATGAGGAGCACCAGTAAAACGCCTAGCAAGATTTTAAAGGCTTTTTTCATGCCGCCATAACCTCCTAATTTTTATTTTGATGAGGCAAGCGCATCTCAAGTTGCCATACGGTAAAGGCAAAAATTGGTTTTCACGGTAAAACAGCCAGCGCCCTTACTGTTCCAGCATAACCTCCCTCAAACTTTCAGTGCTTTTTAGCAGGAGGGTCATATACCCTCCTGCTTCGTTCCTTCTTCTAGCGCCCTTCCTCAGGCCAACTGCTGCTCTGTTCTAGCAATAATAGAATCTTGGGTTACTTTTTCGAGTTCATTGAAATAGGCGCTATAACCCGCCACGCGAACTACCAGGTCGGGGTATTTGTTCGGCTCCTTCTGGGCAGCTTTTAGTTCCGCGCTATCAACGACATTTAACTGGACATGCTGAGCGCCCAGGTCGTACCATGTCTTCAGATAGGCATGAAAAAGCTGCCGCCCCTTTTCACCCTGCAAAGAGGCCGGGCTAAAGCGCTGATTGAGCAGATTTCCCTTACCCTTACTGTGATCCAGTTTGGCACAGGATCTTAATACCGCCGTCGGACCTTTCTTGTCGCAGCCGTAACGCGGCGAAACGCCGCCGTCTGTTTGGATCTCCCTCGCTTTCCGGCCGTCAGGCGAAGCGGCCGTCAGGCGGCCCATTCTCCGGAACAAGGTAATTGACTGGGGTAACGGCTTGTAAGGAGCGCCGGAGTAATCTTTTACCCTCGCCATCTCCTCAACCAGCATGTCATAGACTACCTTGACGCTCCAGTCAGCGTAGTCATCATCATTGCCCCATTTGGGCGCATTGAGGCAGTCCTGCCGCATGACCTCATAGCCCTCCCAGTCGTTCCTGAGAGCTTCCAGAAGTTGTCCCATGGTATATTTCTTCTCTTCAAAAATGAGCTTCCTTATAGCTGTGATTGAATCTCCCGCATCCACCATCCCCATAACGTTTATCCAGGGCCAGGAAATGATATCCAACCCCGCGCAGTCTTCGCCCCGTTCGATGTACGGTTCATAGCAGGAGGAGAGGAAAGGCCTTGGCATATACTTGGCTTCCATGACTCTTCCGATAGTACGCAGTTTAACGCCGAGTTCGACGGTATACCTTATCTGATCTCTATAGCCCGCCAACAGGTCGTCGATAGATTGAAACTTTTCAGCATCACATGGCGGACCGTAACGCTTGCCGGAGAGGATATCAATGCCGTTATGAAGCATCACTGCCAGGCAGCCCAGCACATTGAGACTCCAGGGGTGCCTTCTCACTGTGCCCAGGCCCGGCGCCACGCTCCCCGGTGACTTGCAAAGGATATTGGCATAATCTCTGGCTTGTTCCAATGTGCAACCGAAGTCCATTAAAATCGGGATATTCACGGCATCACTTTCAAAGGAAGGAATGGCCATGCCGGTCCTGATTACCTCCAGAGCGGTATCAATTACCGCCGGAGAGATTTTGGCATGATAGCGCAACGCGTAAGAAGGAACAATACTCCTCAGGTTCTTCGTGGCTTCCATGCACAGCTTGGTGACCTCGTTGCAGGCGTCAGAACCGTCCCGCTTTACGCCACCGATGGTATAAACGAGGGGCCCGACGCTGGGCGCTCCCTGATAACCCTCCCGGTACAACCGCGTCCGGGGCTGCCCTACCTCCAGGAACTTGACCCAAAGACACTCCAAAAGCTCTAAAGCACCGTCATATGTTATCCTTCCACCTCTGATATCCTGTTCATAATAAGGATTAAAAATCTGATCTATCCGTACCGACGTTCCTGCGCAAGGCTGCTCAAGGTTATGCGTGAGGACCTGAATGAACCACATGGCCTGGACGGCCTCGCGCAGGGTTTTAACGGGATAGCGCAGGCACTTCTCACATGTTGCCGCAACTTCCAGAAGTTCTGCTCTTTGTTGCGGGTTATCAACCCTTGCAGCCACTGTTCTGGCCAGCCAGGCGAAACGCTCGGCCCATTTAATGGCCGCTTCGCAAGTCATCTTCATGGCCCGCCATTGGGTTCGCCGTTCTACCGCCGTTTTTATCTCCGGTCCGTAATTAATCTTTTCTGTTTCCCGGATCTTTGCTTCCAGTTGTCTGATTATGTTTTCGAAACCCTGAGCAAAAACGAAAGGATAGTCCGGCGCACAGGTTCCTTCGCCGTCACGAAGAGTCTCTGACTGAAAGGTCTCGCCCGTTGCCTGCCCGTATTCTTCCGGAGCAACCTCCAGCTTGGTTCGCCCCCAAAGGGATTTATCCTGCCAGTAATCCATCATTTCATTGAATGTTGCCATGTCTTCCGGGCGGATATAGCCGTCCTCTTGGCACTGTTGCAGCGCCAGGTCTGACAGTTCAAAGCTCGAAGGTACGGAATAAGGATCGCACGAAATATTTCCTACAATCAACTCATTTTCCTTAATATAGATGGTCATATTTTCAAGCAGGTTTACAAACGCAGTTGCACGGCGTATTACCTCCGGCCTACCATCAGTAAGGCGGTAGGCCTCCGTCCAAAGTTTCGATCTTTCCATGTCCACGTAGATTGGGTTAACATACTGGGGGCCTGAGGTAGCTTTAGAATACGCACGTTCTTTGAGCGCCCTCGTTCTCTCGCTCACCATTATTCACTCTCCTTTTCCTTTTCTTGAAAAGCACAGCACGTATCAGTTTTTCTTACTGGTTTGGAATACCAAATTATACCTCCCTTCTGGTCCTTTTCCTCGCGCACACAGTTCCCTTCCTTCCCTGGCGACACCGGACCTGCAGCTACAAAATTACGGCAATCACCGCATGTTCCCACTGTTAATTCACCTCCCATCTTTTTTATGAAAGTGTTTTTTCATAATAACCTCTGGGTTCCAGGTTCATTAAAAATACCCGCCCTACTAGAAATATATATTGCAAGAAACGTGCCATCCAAACCTGACCGGGATGCTGCTTGTTTTCAGGAAGCTATAAGAGGCCCGCCGGCCTCTTATAGCTTCCATTATGAAATGTATTTAACTATAAGATTGCATATTGTAATGATTGCCTCGGAAAAGGTTGCATCTTGAAAATATTTTACTTCCGCCTTTCCCCAGGCCCTTCCTGGTGTTATACTGGGTCTAAAGACAATATTTTAGCCAATCATGGTTTGGGGCAAAAATACCAGGATGGCGAAAGGAGGAAGTAACTTTGAAGCCAACTATAGGCCTCATCACTTTTGAACCCCAACTGCCGGCAATCGTCCGCTCCCTCGAGCCCAAATTTAATGAAGAAATAGCAGCTATTCACATCGCCCAGCCAAACCCAATCAATGATGAAGAAATAATCACGGCGGCAACGACTTTAGCAGAAATATGCGATATCCTCATCACCCGGGCAATCCCGGCACGCCTGCTAAACGGTCGCCTCTCGATCCCCATCGTCACCTACCCTATCACTTTTCGCGATATACTCGAAAGCCTCTATCGGGCCCAAAAGAAAGGCAACCTGGTAGGAATGATCCTGCCCGCAAATGGTGACTATGATTTGGGTTGCTGGCCAGAAATCCTCGGTATAACAGTAATAAAGGAGTTATATCAGAGCAGAAAGGATATGATGAAAGCAATAGCATCACTCAAGGCTAAAGGGGTAAATGTTATCGTAGGAGGTGGCCTGGTAGAAAAATACGCCACCACCGCCGGGCTTGAACACGAAATAATGCAAACGAGCGAGGAGACAGCCCTGCAGTACATCCGCAAGGCCATCGACATTGTGCAAGCCATTCACCAGGAACGGCACTACCTGGAACGCGTTCAGACCCTCCTGGACGTAACCCACGAAGGCATAATCCTCCTCAACAAGGGCGGGAATATTACCTACGTTAACAATCCTTGCTCCCAGATTTTCAAGCTTACCAAAAACAGCATGGTTGGCAAACAATTGTACGCTGTGCTGGAAAACACACTGACACCCGAAAGCAATACTGCATTTAAAAATACGTTTAGCAATCAAATAACAGATCGCTGCATAGGAAAACTACTCCACTTGAGGGACGGAACGGCAATCCTGTGCAACATGGCACCGATTAACACCAGCGAAGGAGACACATTCGTTGCTTTTATCGAGGCTTCCCAACTGCAAAAAATGGAATACGGCGTACGCCACCAGTTAGCCGCCAGGGGGTTGAAAGCCAAGTTCTCCCTCGACGATATAATCGGCAAAAGCGCAGCCCTAGAGCGCGCCAAGCTCCAGACCAGGGCATTTGCCGCCACCGACTCTACCGTACTCATTTACGGCGAGACAGGTACAGGCAAAGAACTTTTCGCCCATGCCATGCACCAGCTTGGCAATCGCAGACAGCATCCCTTCATAGCTATCAACTGCTCTGCTCTGCCGAAAGAGCTCATTGAAAGCGAGCTTTTCGGCTATGAGGAAGGGGCCTTTACCGGCGCCCGCAAAAAAGGTAAGCAGGGCTTATTTGAACTAGCCCACGGCGGGACCATCTTCCTTGACGAAATTGGCACCTTGCCCCTGGATGCGCAAACTAAACTCCTGCGAGTAATCCAGGAAAAAGAAGTTATCCGCCTGGGCGCCTCACAAATTATACCCGTAGACGTCCGCATTATTGCTGCCACCAATCGCGACCTGGAAGAAGAAGTACAAAAAGGTAGTTTCAGAGAGGACCTGTTTTACCGTCTTAATGTCTTATCGCTGCAATTGCCACCCCTGCGCGAAAGGGGCGAGGACGTCCTCCTTCTCTTTAACCACTTTTTCGGGGAATTTTGCCGCCGCTTTGGTTTTAATCTCGCTCCCCCAGAAAGCGAGGAACAACAACTACTCCTTGCTTATCACTGGCCCGGTAATATCCGTGAACTGAGAAATTTTACGGAAAGATATGTAGTTCTGGGGAGTTACAGCAGCGATACCGCCGGCCTCTTGAAAAAGCTTTACGCCGAGCTGAAGCGTTGCCAACACAATAGCCAGCCACCCAAGACAAACAACCCTGTCCTGTGGTTAGAAGGTTTACAGGAAGATAAAAAGGCAGGCGCCGGGAAAAGAGAATTGCCTGCGGGCAATGGGGCAAGCGACGCCCAGAAGCAGCAACAAACGCCTGTTATGGGCGAGATTATTGACTTCTTAAATCTCACCGAAAAAGAGTTTCTGGGGGCTATAGGAGAGAAATTTAACTGGAGAAAAAAAGCAATGGCCGCAGCCCTGGGCGTCAGCACTACCACCCTCTGGCGCAAACTCAAAAAAACCGGCCTTGCCGGTCGCCACAAGTAACTACCCTTCTGGCTACACCTTAACCTCCCTCAAAGCCGGTGCCGGCAGAAAATAATTCTCGCGAGTTTTTCGGTCCTCACCTCAAATTGTTGCCCGCGTTTTTCCTTTGCCCCCCCAAGGGAGAGGCGTAAAAAGCCATAAACAGCAGGACGGCAGCGAAGACCAGCCAGGCGGCAAAAGCCTGAAAAGCCACGCGGTAAGAATTAGTAGTATCTATAATCCAGCCAAAAATGGGGCTTGCCGCTGCAATACCAGCGGAGTTTATGGTCTGGCCTAACCCGCCGGCAAAGCCGGCCCGCCTGGAACCTAAAGCCTCGGTAAGCAAAGCGTAGTAGGGGCCAATCCAGGCCATGGAAGTAAAGCCCAAAACAAAGGTAAGCACAAGAACCGAATAGAAAGAACTGGCCGGGGCGAGTAACGAAAACAGGAGGGTTGCCCCCGCGACTACAAGCGCCAAAGAAAATAAAGAGGCCGGATGCCGTCCCTTAAAAAGATAATCGTTGACAAAACCATAAACCGGCCGGCCCAGGCCACCGCTAATTTGCACCAGGGCCAGATAATAGCCGCAGGTAACCTCTGAAAAAGCAAGCACTTCCTGAAAGTACGGCACGGTAAAGCCCTGAACAACATGCTGTACCATAATAAAGCTCAAACCGAGAACAATTATGTTCACAAATACCTTTTTACCGGGCAGGAGATATGCTGCCGGGTTGGAAGTTGCGGTAGCCCCACAGCTAAAGGTAGAAATATTTTTCGATTTAGCCGCCGGCCAGTATAGGGCTACGCTAACAGCACCCAAAATAAAGGTAAATAAAGCCGTCATGCGGACGGCAAACCGCCAGCCGCCGGCCAGGGCCAGGGTGGGCAAGAAAGCGGCCACCACGGCTGCTCCTACAGGTACTCCCGCCTGTTTGATGCCGATGGCCAGGGCCCTTTCGCTTGCCGGGAACCACACAGCTATGCCGCGATTAGTTAAGGGTAGCAGGCAGGCGAAACCAGTGCCGATGAGCAATCCACTTAGAACCAGGGTAGCCAGCCCGGTACCGCAGGAAAAAGCTACGAGACCCAGGACGACAATCCCTGCACCCAGGGGCAGGACGTTTTTCTCGCCGATCCTATCTGTTAGCCACCCCCAGAAAATTGCCGTAGTGATTGGACCCCAACTTACCGATGAAAATACAAGGCCAAGTTCTATTTTGCTGAAGTGCAAATCCCGTATTAAAAAGGGGGCAAGGGGAAGAGCCATCATCTGCCCGGCGCTACAACCTATAGTTGCCAGCAGAAAAATGCCTAAAACGTGCCATTTTTTTGACCTCATTATCCCACCCCTATACTTTCACCCTAATTTTTGCAAGAGCACCCCCATATTTTCCGCCAGGCGGCGCAGGTTGTTGATCCCTTCTCCGTCCTGGGTTATTTCCCCCCGGTTGTAACCAAAGAGGGTGGTTTCATAACAGGAGCCCACCACGTACATCTCATTTACCAGCATAAAGTTATACAAACCGGCCAGGGCGGCGCCGCCGCCAGCCCGCCGCGCCACCGTTACCGCCGCCCCCACCTTGCCCCGCAATATAGAAGAAGGAACATTAGCATAAGAAAAAACATCTTCTTTCGCCGGTTCCGGCGCGGCCAGGATATGAAAATACCGGTTACCCCGGACCAGCAGGTTATGCATCACAGGAGTAATATTAAAGCTATACACGGGGCTGGCAAGAATAATCCCATCAGCCGCGGCCATTTTTTCCATTACTTCCACCAGATCGTCGCTTATAAGGCATTGCCGCACCTGCTTGCACCTGTCGCAAGCCCGGCATGGTTCGATGTTTTTGCCGGCCAGCGGCAGTATCTCGGTTTCGACACCAACCTCCGCCAGCTTAGCGGCCATAATCCCCAGGGCCAGTTCCGTATTGCCGTTGCGGCGGTGGCTCCCGGCCACCGCGATAACTTTAACAGCCAAACCAGCCATCTCCCCTATGCAAGAATCATGCCAGCCATGAAAGACAATTGCCCAAGAAATAACTTCCCGCCGGCCTGTTAACAAAAACCAACCCGGCATTAAACAAAATAAACCTTACAACTAGCTGCCCCGGCTCGGTTGGGCTGTCGATACCTTAAGAAAAAGATTTGGGAGCAACAAACCGGAGTGCTTTAGTAGGACAGGCAGTCACACAAGCGGGCTCTTTCCCTTGCTCCAGCCTGGGCAAGCAAAGATTGCACTTTTGCACCACACCGTCTTCTCCCACTTGCAGAGCCCCCCAGGGGCATACCTGCATACATAGCTTACATCCCGTGCACTTATTGCGGTCGATTATAACGATGCCGTCTTCGGCTCTTTTTATAATTGCACTGGTAGGACATTCTTTGATACAAGGTGCATCCGAGCAATGCAAGCACGATACGGACAAATAATCTATTGACTCACTACCATATTCACCAGTTTCTATTTTGATTACTTTTCGCCAAGCAGGGCCTGTAGTACCGGGAGTACAATCTGCAGTTGGCGGTAGATCATTTTCTTGTTTACAAGCCACTTGGCAAGAAAAGCAGCCAACGCACCTGCTGGCATCAAACTCTATTCTTTTTATTGATGACGAGATGTCATATTTGGCCAGGTTTTTACTGGTGTCAGCATCAAAATGTGCTCCTTCGGCAGCCGGCGTAAGCCTTGTAACTTTTCCTTTTTCGTTCTTAGATACCCTGACTAAAAACGTCTTATAATTTTGCTGGCTGGAAATAGGATCAACCTGGCTGCTAATTCCCAATTCGTTAAAGTTAGCATCCGCCCAACCGCCAGGAACATAAACACAATTTTCTCCCACTATATTTGTAACCTCGGCTTTAATAGTAATTTTTCCACGCGGAGACTCAATATCCAATAAATCACCATCAGCTATACCCAATTCGCCAGCTTTCTTGGTATTAATCATCGCCTTTGGTTCTGGACAAAGTTCGCGCAACCACGTGATGGTACGAAACCTGCTGTGTACATACATTGGACCGCCCCTGCCGGTAAAACCGGTCAACGGGAAATCCCTGGCCAATTCAGGCGTAGACCTGATATTTTCTGAACCCTCTACATATACCGGCAATGGGTCAAAACCCATTTGGGCAAAGACCTCTGAATAAATGTTGGCCATACCACCTGGCAGGGAAAACCCTGTTTGCTCGTACTTTTTGTAATTGATTTCTCCAAAAGTAATGCCACCCGGGTTTTGTTCAAGCATTTCATAAGTTATTCCCGCTGGTTCCAAAAGCAGGTCGGTATAGCACTTGATATCTTCCGCAGGAAAATATTTTTCAAGCCCAAGTTTTTGCCCCAATTTAACCACAATCTGCCAGTCAGGCAGAGATTCCCCGATGGTAACTAGTTTTCGTCTTAATTGAACCTTGCCGCGACCAAATCCAACCCATTCCGGCTCGGTACGCTCTAGATAAGAAGCTGCAGGCAATACAATATCGGCCAGTTCGCGTGCCGTCTCGCTCAGGTACGGATCAATTACAGCAAAAAAGTTCAACTTACTAAAGGTGGCGCGAACCTCGTTGCTATTAGGTAGCATTACCAATGGGTTGCCGGCCTGAAATAGAGCAGCTTTTATTTCCCCCTTTTTCATTTGCTCCATCAAGTCAGGGGTCGGCAAGCACCCAAACATCATAAAGAGCAAAGGGTAATTACAGCCAGGAGGATTATATCGCCTGGCACCGGTGTATTCGGCGCAGGCAGGCTTCTCACAATCTTTAGCTGCAAGTTCGTTTAGCGTAAATTGGGAGCTTAATTTGGGCGCCGTAGCAGTAAAAAGGTTTCCGCCCGGTGCATCAATGTTGCCAATTACAAGGCGAATAATGGCAATGGCGCGTGCCGTCTGAGTCACATTTATGCGACCTTCTATTCCATGGCCAGTATGTATGATTACACCTGGAGTCGTTGCCAACTCTGTGGCAAAGCGCCTTATAGTATCTGCCGAAACACCCGTTATTTTTTCGGCCCATTCTGTAGTATACTTTATTCCATCTCTGTTGCCGCCATTAAGATGGGCTCTCAGTTTTTCCAACCCTGGATCATTGGTAAATCTATTGACAAAATCGTGGTCCCATAAATCTGTTTCAACTATAACTTGCAATAGAGCTAAGGCAAGGGCAAGGTCTGTTCCCGGCTCAAGGCGAATAAACTCGTCTGCTCGGGCGCCAATGTGAAAACGCAGGGGATCAATAACTACTATCTTGGCCCCGCGGTCCCTGGCATCAAAAATATGGCGTAATTGTGTGGTCTTGGAGAACGCAGGCTGCATACCCCAAAAAACAATCATCCTCGTATGTTCATAGTCCGGATACGAAGGCATGCCGCCATATGTCAAAGCCTCACCAATAAGCCGCGGCACCCAGCATTCAGAAGCGCCCATACCGGGTTCGGTGCCAAAAGCATGAGCCAGCCTTTGGTACATAAGATAATTAAATCTCCATCCTCTACCCTGCCCATTAAAAAAACCTATTGCTCGGGGTCCAAAATTTTCTTTAATAACATTAAAATTATAGGCAATTTCCTCCAGTGCCTCGTCCCACGTTATCCTTGCCCAGTTATTTTCCCCTCTTTTTCCTGCCCGCCTGAGAGGATACTTCAAGCGGCGAGGGTCATAGACAATCTGCCTGCCAGCCAGACCCTTGGAGCATAAGACGCCCCTGGTCATAGGGTCTTCAAAAACCCCCTCAATTTTAATGATTTTTTCATCCTTCAAGGTAACATTCATTGCACAATAGTTGCTGCAACCGCCACATACTGTCTGCACCACTTTTGTCTGAACGGACATTTTACTCTCCCTTCTTTTTTAT
>DFYS01000074.1 GCA_002383405.1 Moorella sp. UBA4076 | reverse complement strand
CTGGCCCGCTCCGCTGCCGGCACCGGACCGGTGATGCGGGCGAAACGCCCGGCCAGGGAAGTGCCCCGCAAAAACATGGCTAGCTGGTTTATCTGCCTGAGGCTGTTCGTAATAATTACTCCGTCCTGCCCCTGCGCCACGGCGCTTTCCAGATAGGGCAGGTGTCCCGCAACGTGACCATAGAAATCCGCTCTCTTTTCCAGAGGTAGTAAATGCAGCGTCAGGCGTGCTGTACTCTGCATCCCCCCGCTACTCCCGCCGGCCGGCGGGCTGCCTGACTCGAACTCAGGGCTGATCGTACGACACTTTAACTTCTGGTTTTCCAACTCCAGGTTTTCCAACCTGGCGATATAAGTCTGAAAAACCGGGTCCGGGGTAGCCGTCAGGATGACCATACGGCGATCTTGATGAGTAAAATAGCCAAAGTGATGGGAGATGACAATAAAGTAGAGAAAGTTGGCCAGCTGTTTGGCATCGTAGTAATGGAGCTCGTCAACGATGATGTAATCGAAGTCCCGCAAGAAATCCTGCGCCAGGTTGCGCTGGTCCTGCCGGTTAAATAAATAAAAGAGGGCGTAATAGAAAAGGTCGGGATTGGTCACCAGGATCAGGGGCCTGTTTTCGTCTGCCTGATCGCCGGTTACCGCCGGGTTGCGGATTAGCTGGTGCAGCTTCTCCCCTTGACGATGGGCGCCCGGCACCTTTAAGTTCTTCAGAATGTCGGCGTTAATCTCCTTTACCAGGTGGGGCAGCTGAAAGCGCTCCACAAAATCGCGGGCGTCACGCTCGTGTTGCCCCACCAGGGCATTGGTGGGGGCAATAATAAGGACATTATGGGTGCGGAAATGAAGGAGGCCCAGCAGGGCGGCCAGGGTTTTACCGGTACCGGTAGGGTACAGGTTGAATACCAGGTGGTTGTTCCGGACGGCCTGCCAGGTTTCCCGCTGGTGCTGCAGTAAAAAAGGTAGTTTTTCCGGAAAGGGGTTATCCCCGGCTATCCTTTCATAATGGGGTTGGAGTTCAATGGTTAAGGCGCGCATGCTGTCAGACCCCCGAAAGCCATACCTGCGGGCAGATATTTCTCTTTATCCAGCTGGTAGAATTCGCCGTTCAGGACCACATTTTTGATCAGCGGTACCGGGGGTATGCTCATTAAATCAAAAAGCTTTACCCTGGAACCGGCCGGCAGATCGAGCGGATTGAGGTAAAAGTCAACAACGGCCTCCTCCCGGTATACTCTGGCCGGGTTTTCCCATTGCCGCATTATCCTAACCCTAGCCTTGCTGTTGAATTTGCCCAGGCGGATATATGAAGGCACGGTTATCCCTTCCTGGCAGCAAAGGTACATACCCAGGCGGTTTCCGCGGGCCAGGAGGCGCAGGTGGCCTTCCTGGGGAAAGTTGGCGGGCCGGCGTTTCCGGTCTTTATCCAGCTTGTAGGCCAGGTCGCCGGCCACGATATTATTACTCATCTGGTACCAGTAACTGTCCGTCAGAGCATTAAACCTTTCCATTACCAGAACGGGTTTCTGCCGGGGAGTGGCGGGGGTGAGGTAAATCCCCCGCCGGTTCAGACCGGTCAGATCGGCTTGATAAGCCGGTTTCTCGTTTTTAACATCATCGACCCGGTAAGGGGATGCCACCAGGTTGAAGGCATAGGCCAGGGCGTAATTGCCGATTACCGGTTCGGTGAGGAAAAACTTATCAATCTCGCGGCTGGCAAAAAAGACCCGCTCCTGCAGCGTTATTTCCAGTTCATAGACCAGCAACCCCATCACCTACTTGCTTTCATTTTTCTGCTTGCCTTTATCTTTAACCGGGGGCGGGTAGGAATGGGTTAAAGACTCCAGGAAGGACCGGGGCTCTTCCAGAATAGCAGCCACTTCCTCCAGGTAGGTATTCAACTCTGCGCCGGCCATTACTTTTTTAGCGCCATAAACCTGCGGCAACAG
This sequence comes from Moorella sp. UBA4076, assembly GCA_002383405.1. Lineage (GTDB taxonomy): Bacteria > Bacillota > DSM-521 > Neomoorellales > Neomoorellaceae > Neomoorella. The sequence goes on along the minus strand of DFYS01000074.1, from coordinate 14,658 downwards.
GGCATCCACGGCTTTACGCGCCTGTTCCAACACGCGGGTGGTTGGCAGGGGGTGCTCCAGACCGGTATTATCTACGCTTAATAAATCATAGAGCTGCCGGACCATCTCCAGGGTGCTGAAGATCTCCGCCCGGCTGAATACGATGGCCACCAGGTGGTTTTTCATCCGGCCGATCTTGGAGGATATAGCACCGTAGCGACGCGATTTCAAAACATTGGCAGTGACATAAGCCATTTCCGCGGCGGTTACATCTTTCAGCGTCTCAATATCTACAAAATGAACCTGGGGTTTAACATATTCGCTGGCATTGATGCTGGTCGAGGCGTCCCCCGTCACCGGGTGACGCATGGTATTGTTGTCAAACAGGGCGTTAAAGGTCTTGGTAGCCACAATTTGTCCCGCCGGGAGCAGCGAAAAGGCATCTTCCGTAATTACCCGCGATTTCTGCGCACCCCCGCCGCCGACGGCGTAGCCGTAGAGCCAGCAGTCGACACAGCGCTCGCAGGGAGCGTTGGTATTGAGCATACATTCGCTTCCTGATACGCTGAGCAGGCCGTAACTGCGCAGCATCTCGCGACCGGTGCGCCTTTCCACCGCCGTCTGCTTGCGTTTGGAAATGACCACCCGCGGGATGGCATCAGTGTTTTGCATGCCGGCCTGGACCAGCTCCCGGTTAAGGGGTTCGCCGCTGCCTTCGGTGCGGAAGATGCACTCCGACTCGGTTTCGCGGACAATGACCAGGTTGACGTAGCGGCCGGTGGGTAGATTGCTATACTCTTTCAGTAAGAAATCCTGATAACCTGTCAGGCTTTTCACTGGACTGCAACCTCCTGTCCTTGATTTTGTTTTCTCTCCGCAGCCTGTTTGATCTGGCTGCGCACGTAGTAGAGAAAGGCGGCTTTGATGTCTTTTTCGGCATCCATGATGCGGTTGATCTTACCCTGGAAGGCATCATCCAGCAGGCGGTAAAAGAGGGCGACAAAGGCGGTGGCGTTTTCGGCCTGGCGTTGCCCGACATGCTCCCTGATCCGTTCCAGATAGTCGAAGATGTACTCCGCCAGCACGGCCTGCTGGGCATCCCGGTCAAAGGCGGCAACATCGCGGCGCAGGTAATCGTAGATCGTGTTCAAAGGAAAGAGCAGGGAGTTACGCTCCAGGCTTTTACCCCGCAGCCCGCCCTGCCAGGCCAGGGCGGCCATTTCCTTGAGGTAGTTTGATACTGTGGCCATGGGTAACCTCCTTTCTAAAATAGCCAGGACTGTTTCTATCTCGCGGGCCACGCTGCCCAGCACCCAGATGCTGTCCGGGGCGCCGGGTTTCGCCGCCCGTGCTTTCCGCTCCAGGGCGCGGTCAATGGCCGTAAAGAGGCCCAGGGGCCGGCTGAGTCCTTCCAGGACCAGCTCCAGCAGCAGACTGTCACGGATATCCTTGCGTAAAGCCATATCGACGCGGCGCAGGGCGTCGAGAAGGGTTAAAAACTCCTGAGCTTCCGCGCGGGAAAGGGTGCGGGAGGGGAAGAAAGCGGCCAGCTGCCAGGGGATACCGTCGCTATAGAGGAAGTCAAAATCGGCCGCCGTTAAAGGTGGGATTACGGCCTCGCTGATCAAGACCTTGAGGTTAAACGCCAGCGCCAGGCGGGCGCCGTACTCCAGCGCCTGGAGGGAGCGTTCCCCTGCCGTTTCTGCTTCCAGATATACCGGCATGGTAATTACCCCGGCCACCGTTTCGGCAAACCGGGGCAGGGAGAGACCCCTGCCTTTATTGACCCGGAAGGTTTCCTGGAACAGCTTTTGCTGACTCTCCTTAAAAGCAGCGTCATCAATACCCAGCAGGGCATCCTGGTCGCCAAGGAGTCCCCCCAGCTCCTGCTTGATTAAATCCAGCTGTACCCAGGGGATGAACTGCCGTGGCATGAAATGCAGGTAGGCAGCCTTTTTGCCGCCGGAGCGAAAGACGATCCGCTCAATAAAGAATTGCTCCCTGGCGATTGCGGAGATATAGCGTTTGGGTTCTATGGGGGCGCCGCCCGGCAGGCGGTTGGAAAACTGCTGCACCTGCATACCGTCCGGCACCTGGGGGGATAGCATCTTCTCGGTGGTCCCGGCGAAAGCGCCGGAACAGTCCTGCTGGTGGCGGCCTTCAATGTAGGCGCTCAAATAGTCCTGCATGCGCGCCGGGTTAAAGGTACCGGCGCCACCGGTATCGATAACCAGGGTATCCTCAAGGTAGTGCTCGATAAAGNNTCACCGGGCAGGTTGGCGGCAATCATAAAGGGCCGATCATACAGGGCATTAAAGGGACCATATGTATCCGCTGCGATATTCAGCCGCTCATAAAGGACCTGCCAGGGGTCTTTGATATCCGGGCAATGGGCATTAAGTAGATTATAGGTGGCCCGGATAAGTTCCCCTTTAACGACATCTTCCTGGGTCTGAAACAGGCGCAGATTTTTGGTCGCCAGGTAATTATCAAGATCGTAACCATCCCTGGCCAGGCGTTCCCGCAATCTATTATAATGGTCCTCGTATTTGGGGTTCCGTTTGTAAGCGAGTTCCTCGACTTTGGTCATCGCTGCAGCTGCCGGTATTTTGCCCACCACGCTACCATTGACTTTAATGCCGTCTTTAGTTGTCTGGATCACCTTGTCCAGGTCCTCAACCTTAAACCCTTCCAGGCGCCGCTGTACCCGCGCGGCTACGCCGGCTATCATCTCCGCCAGGGGGGGTAAATAGCTGCTGCCGGGCAACAGATACCAGATGCCTTCCGGGTAAACCAGCAGGGGATGGGCACCCTGCTCCCGCAGCATCTGGATCACCTGGTTATGGATGATGTTTGTTAATACCCCGCGGTGTTCACAGAGTTTATGGCTGAGCCAGCGCCACCGGGTCGCCGCACAGCTGTTGAGCAAGTTCAGGAATTGCTCCTTTTTTTCCCGCTCATCAAAGTGTGGCGACAGATCGATGAGGTCCACCGCCTGGATGAGGGAGGTGAGCTCGCGGAGACGTTTGGAATCCAGGCGTGTTTTCCCAGCCGCCGGGATCAGGTCATAGCCATAGAGGTTCTGGTGCCCCGAATGGCTGCGGATTAAGGAGAGCAAATCGCCGTAATAGTCCCGCCACGCCGGGAAAAAACGGTCGATGCCCAGGGTGACAATCATTTCTTCCACCCAGCGGCGGTCATTGGCCAGCTGCCCCAGGGACGCCGGTTTCGCAGCCAGCTTGTTAAGGTCATGGAGGGAGAAAGACGATACCGTAAGCCTTGTTTCTAGCTCATTCAGCCCCAGGATCTTCCTCAAGCTGAGCAGCATTAACGCCCCGCCGGCCAGGTGTTCCGCTACCGTACTGCCGGCGCGGCTGCCGGTTTGTTCTTTGTCGCGCCAGGGTTCCAGGGATGGCAGGACATAACGCCGATAGTCATCCAGCTCGCGATCGGCCAGCTTGCTTGTTAACCAGGAAGCACCCATACGCCAGCCTCCTTTCCATCTTTAATTATCTACCTGGGATAGCGCCAGGCTCCAACTCCATTTTAAAACCCTCCACCGCCAAATACTGTCGGGTACGTTTGTTTGGAAGATAGCCATTTATGCCGTCCTGATGGCAGCAGCAGCAGGATAAAAATGGCAGAGCGCTGGGCTTTAACAAGTACTGGCGCAGACGGTTCCCGCGACTCCCGTGTTTCCGGTCTCTTGCCTCCTGCCACTGTTTTCAGGGCCGGACGCCAGGCATGGTTACGAAAACGTTCCGGTTGCCTTACAGGCTGGTAAAATACCCGTACCCTACCGCCGTTTTCGCGCCGATACCGTACTCCGCCAGGGCCAAACGCAGCCATTTGCCCGCTGTGCTCAAATAATCCTCCCCGGCCAGCGCCCCGGCGGTGATAACCTGGTTGGCCTCCGGTTTAATGCCCAGGTAAAAGAGCATTGCCGTTTTTTCCACCGCCAGGAAAAAGACCGGTACCGGGTTGTAATAATCCCCCGGCGGTGTGCGGCCGCTGCTATCCTGATAATAGGGGGCATAGTGGGGGTTGATAATATCCGGCACAATTTCGGGACCTTTAGTTGGATAGGCATCAAAGAAGTGGATCAGCCCTTTATGGCTGCCGGCCGGGGTGACGTAATTGCTCCAGCCGAATAGCGCGCGGAAGCCGGTATCAGCCACGGCCTGTTTTTCATCGCCGGCGAAGACCTGGCTGATTATAGTATTACGCACCAGACCTTTGACGGCGCTCCCCGGGATGAAGGGAAAGCCGTAGACAGGGTGCAGGGTCAGGGAGGTTTCATATACCGATTCCTGGCCCAGGCCGATGACAAAGCGCCACTGTGGCTGCGCAGGGATTTTTAGCAGGTTCAGGCCCGTTCCCCGCAGCGCCCGCTCCTGCCGCCGCGCCAGGCCGGGAAAATCGATGGCGGCAAAATCGGCTTCCAGCAGGGAACGGGGAGTTTTTCCACTAAGAAAAAATTTAAATCCCTTACCCTGGCCTTTCTCGTCTTCCCTGTCATCCAGGCGGGCGACTTTATTCAGCAGCAGGCCGAAATTATCAATGCTGGCGGGGAGATAACGGCGTGTATCGCAGGGCAGAAAAACTTTTAACCACTCGTTTTCCCCGATCTTAACCTGGGGATGGCCGGTTTGGGGATGGCCGGCATTTTTTAGCGACGGTTGTCCAGCAGCTTGCTGTTGCCGGTCCGGCGGCCGCCGGCCCTGATCACCAGCCCGGGCTCCCTTCTCCGGCCGCCGCGGCAACTCCTGCCCGGCCACCAGGACCCGCTTTATCTGTCCCTTTTCCCTTTCTACTTCGCACTCAACCCCGTCCAGGCCGGCGTCGCGCAAAATGTAGAATGGTGGTAGAGGCATGTTTTTATTATTGCTGAACCTGATGGCAGCAGCATAGCCGCCACCTTTCGTTTTCTGGACGGCGATTTTCCCTTTTTCAAGCATCAGCCTCACCCTCAATCAGGCCCTCGGCAAAGCGGCTGACCCACTTGAAAAGGGCCAGCACCTCCCCGGTGACCATCCGGTAAGACAGGGAATCCAGGGCGACCAGGGCCGCAGCCAGATCCTGCTGGCGTTCCACCAGCCCTTTTTGAACCAGCCATCGCTGCAGTTGAGTATAGATAACTTCATAGGCATATTCCTTCTTGTTGCGGTCATCCTTCTTTTTGGCGGCAATGAAGGCCACGGTCGCCCCCAGGCCGTTCATCTTGATGAGAGCGGGTATCTTTTTGACATAGGACTTGTATTCCTTGCCGGCCGGCAGCTCTTGCCCCTGCCGGGCACAGTCATAGGCGTAAAGGGCGCGGCCCTGTTCTAAACCAGCGAGCGCCATTTTAACCCTCCTCCAGAACCTTTAATCTGACAATACCTTTGCCGATGGTGGCATTGCCGCCCAGCTGCAGAAATTCCGGCAGGCCCTTTTGCCAGAATGAGAGGACGGCCTTTTCTTCACCCTGAGCAAAAATGCCTTTGTTGCTGTGAAAGACCGGTGTGGCCAAGGCCAGGGCATAAAGGACGCTCTCTGATGGTAGATATTCTTCGGTAAACAGGGCGCCCCTGGCTACCGTACCGGTCTCAGCGTCGATTCTGGTCCTAGTGATGACTTCAGTGGCCAGGTTGACAAAATCGCGAAAGTCGTCATCGGCCAGGACCACCAGGTCTTTTTGCATTTTCTGCTGCCAGTATTCATAGCCTGCGGCCGGAAAAAGTTGCTGCGCCAGCCAGCCGGCCAGGCCGGCGCAGGCGGTATCCTCCCGGACAGTAAAGGTGTATTCTTCGAGCAGCACCCGGTCGTTATTTACCAGTAAGCCGCAACCACCGGGCACCGTACCGGCCGGGGGGACCTGCGGTGGCGGCGTCAGGCCGGCCATTTTTAACTCCCGGATAAAGCGGGCGACAATCGCCGGGCAGGTCACCCAACCGAACACGCCGCGCATGGAACGCACCGGGAAAAGGAGGAGCCTGGCGTCGGTGAAACCCAGGGCGCCGGCGTGCAGGTCGCCATCTTCCGGCCCAAAGGCGAGATCAATAGCCTCCCGCAGTCTCCCTTTTTCTATCAGCGCGGGGAATCCCTGCACCAGGTATTCAGGGAGGCGGTTAGCCGTGCCCCGTTCATAATCCGCAAAGGCCTCCCGCATGCAACCCTTTAAGCCCGAAGCTTCCACCTTGGGTATGCCGGTGTGCTTTTCCCGCTGGATAGGCAGGTCGACCACCCCCAGGTCACTGCCGCAGCCGGCGTGCAGGGGCGTCTCGACCATGAGGAAAAAGGGACGTGCCTGTTTAAACATTCTGCGTTCCTCCTGTCTTATTGGAACTACGGTTTTCTGAGGGTAAATGTTGTAAATTCCGGGTTGGTGACCATCTGCATCTTCTCTTTGAATTGCTTAATATAAGCCGTGTGATCAAAATTACCCCGTAAATAATCAAAAAGGCGCAGGCTCAGGCCGTAGGGTTTAAGATCGGGCGTATAAACCAGCCTTATCTGGCTGTTTTTGGTTGATTTAAAGATATATTTATCCCGGTCCGGTTTTTCTCCGTGGCGCAGATCATCAGTTTCAGGGAGGGAGTCGAGATAGGCCCGCAGTTCCGCTGCGGTCTGCAAGCCATTGCCGCTAATTCTGCTGTTAAGGCGGCCGTATAACTCCTCTAAGGCTTTGTTGATTTCCTGTTTATTGCCGCTGTTTTCCCGGAAGTAACCGCTGCCTTTTAACACCTCCACCAGGAAATAGTTGTGATACTGGTGCCAGAAAAGGCGGCCGATGGCGTTCAGCTCGGCCAGGTCACCATCTTCCCAGATGCAGGCCTGGAAGTCCTCTTCAATATTGTGCCGGTAACGATACTGCTGCCAATCACAGACACCGGCGGCAAGGTCCTCAAGAACATGGCTGTATTTCTCAAAAATCCCCCGGTTGATAGTGAGGGGCGCCTGGGGCAGCCGGATTAGTTCGTCGGTATCCTCGAAGATATAATACAGGGGAATATTTTTGAGCTGGCCCATGATGGTCAGGTAAGGTATCAGCGCTTTATAGCCGCCGGTGAAATTGATGGCCAATTCCGCCCCGGTGCCGGCCAGTTCTTCCACCCGCCCTATGAGATTTATCAGGCCCTCCTTTTCAAAACGCCGGCGATCCCATATCTGCAGACCTTTGATAACATCCCGATCCGGCTCAAAGAAGGTCTCTATTGTTCCGGCCAGGACCTCTACCAGGACTTCGGCCGCCAGGCGGGAGAGGACCGTATCCGTAGCCAGCAGCCGCACTTCTATCGTCCTGCCGGCCTGCTGGCGGAGCTCAAAGAGGCTTTTGATCTCGGCGCATGTTTCCCCTTGCGGCTGCGCCCAGTCCAGCAGCGCCCTTTTAACCTTGTTGATCCGGCGCTCGTTATTATCCCACTTTGACGCCGGCTCATCTTTCAGATTGAAATAATCGGCCTCAAGGCTGCGGTGTTCCTGGCGGTAGTTCTCTATAAGGGACGCCCCCACTGTGGTAATTACCAGCACTCTAGCTCTCCTCCCCGCCGGCAATATCCAGGTATTTGCAGTCCAGACCGCCGGTAAAGGCCAGGCCAAAGCCCTCTTTTTGTCGGTACTCGCTGATGCAGCGGCCGTGGAAGGCGGCGACCGCGTCGGCCATCGTCCCCTGCCGGATGGCAAAATAGTAGACACTGCCGCCCGGTACCGCCCGGCGCATGGGTTTGGGTTGCCTCATTTTGATATCAAAACCGCCGATAGGGACGGGTTTGCCAACGGCTGCGGTTAGCAGCTTTAATCTTAACGGGCCGTAAACACCTTCGCCGCGCTCATCGAGCCACCCTGGCCGCCAGCCGCCGGCAAAGAAAGCCGGCGTAGCCAGGTATAGCTTGAAATACCTGCCTGCAGCCGGAACGGGCAAATCCTCCCCATCATCTGTAATATGGGTAAAAGCTGCTGCCCGGCCTTCACCCCCCAGGCGCAGGAATCCCTCTTCCGGTAGCTGCAGGCCTTCATAGGCGACGATCAGGCTCATATCTCGCAGCCGTAACATCTGCACCCGGTACAGGAGATGCTCGGCGGCGGCATGGGTGACGGCATCGCGGCCAATCCCCACGCGGGGCTCCCCGAACAAATAATCTGCCGGGTCATGGGCAAGAAAGGTTTCCTTTTGACCCTTCAGATAATCGCTCAGGCTCTCGCGGTCCAGCAGGTGGCCGTCCGGGCCTTCTACCTCTGCTGCACTTTTTAAAACATAGTCCAGGGGGTAATTGCTAGCCAACCCGTCCAGGGGGGTTAAGGTTAAGAGATGAAACTCTGCCTTCCCCCGCCTGTGCCTTTTTGACCGTACGCAGTCGCGGGGCAGGGGGAAGCAGGGTCCACCGCCATCCCCTGCTCCCAGCTGCCAGTAGAGGGCCCTTATCCGCAGAGCGGCAGTCGGGTCGGCGTCTGTTGCGGCCAGTTCCAGCTCCTGCGGGTGGTCGACGAAGTAAAGGCTGCGCAAAGCGCCATAAATAACCCCGGGTGAAGGCGGGAAGATACTGTAGCCCCAGTCGTCCTCACCCCTGCTGAAAGGCCGGCCGTCCCGGAAAAAGAGGGTATCCAGGGGTTCAATCCTGATTTTCATTGACCTGCACCTCCCGCGAAAGAAAAGCTGCTATATCTAGAAATGAAAGGAAATCAACCAGACCGGCCTCTACATACAGGGTAAAGAGCTGCTCGCCCAATCCCTTAATCTTCGCCTTCGCCTCCTGCCGGTCAGATAGCTGGCAGGAACGCTGTAACAGGCGGTTGATCTCGGCTTTCACCATCTCTTCTTCCGTTGCCTGGAGTTCTGGCATTTTATTTCTTTTTTCTTTTTCCTCCTGGACTGTTTTGAGCCCGAATTCCCGCCCGAGATTGCGAATAAAAGTATCAGAGAACTCACCCCCGGCCAGGTAAGCGATTAAACGCTGCAGCAAAGCGAGGGTATCAAGGTCTTCATAATGCCATTTAAAAACTGCCTGGCAGGTTTCTCCAGAGTGTTTTAAAACACCGATCGCCAGGGTGTCTTTACCGTCGATACTTTTGGCATTTGATTCCATTTTGCGTGCCATATTATTTACTTCGATGAGGGGAATTTTATAGTGGGCGATGCATACCCCGGCCGAGGTCGTCGCGACTTTCCTTCCCCCTGCGCCGGTAAATTGCTCCAGCGGCGGGAATTGCTGCCGCAACTCCCGCAAAACCGTCGTGAGATAATTCAAGTTGATAAACCCCAGCAGGTCATCGCCGCCGCAATAGACCAGCCGGCCGCGCTTCTCGGGAGCCATGGCAGCCTGAATCTGCCCGGCGTAAGCCCCCAGCAGGCGGGTAAAGTTGCGCTGAAAGTCCGGCAACTGCTCCGCGGCAGCCAGGTATTTCCCGGCTACCCATTCCCCCATATTGTCGCCATCCATGAACACCAGGCTGTAATACCTGCTTAACACAACCCCGCGTTGCCGCGCCGCAGCGTATATTTCATTAAGTAAAGCCTTTGCCGGCGCTAATTTTTCCAGGGGAATACCGTCAGCCTCAAAGCGTTTGGGGGTCAGGTTTTCCTCATAAAAAAACTGGGGTACAAAATCGCTCCCGAAGATTTCTTTGTACCGGGCTACTTTGTCAGCCGGCAGTAAGGGCAGGGCCGCCGCCAGGGCTATAGCGGCGGTAGAAGGGAAATCGTCACTAAAGTCTTCTTGCCGGCGCTGGAAATACCGGGCTGCGGCCCGCTTCATAAAGCCAATGCCGCTTAAGGCCTCCCCCAACGCCAGATACTTTTTCTCCAGGGTTTCGGGCACTTTAACGGCCTGCTGCAGGAAGGCCCTTTTTTGACCCCGGTAGAAAAGGGCATTATATACGCCGGTAATGCTGCATTTGCGGCCCTGTTCGCCCCCGGCGCTAAAGATACGGGTATTCTTAATTGCCCCCAGGTAAGACTCCAGCCGGCGGTAGCACTCCGCATAGCGGTCAACTTCGTATTCGTCCGCGGCCCAGTATACCTCTAAGAAATCCCGCAACTGCTCCTCGAGGGCGGTTGTTACCGGCAAAGCAAAGCCCCGGACAACCTCCAGCCCCATCTGGATAAACTCACCCCGCACCTCTTTTTCCAGGCTGGAGCCGATTTCCCGCAGCTCTTCCCTGTTTTTAACAGTAAGATGGGCCACCAGGCGGTTGGGTAAAGAGGGATTATCGATAGCGGGATAGATTATCTCGGCGCCGTAACCATCGCGGGCGCGCCGGGCAGCCGTGCGGCACAGGTGGGACAGGATATAGCTGCCGGCGTACAGGTCCTGGGTTTTGCGCGCCTGGGCGATAAAGGACTGGACCGGACCGATGGTAAAGATAAGCAGCGCGTTCAATATACCACCTCCAGATGCTGGGTCAGTTCTTTATTCATTGCCAGGCAGGCCATGGTAAACCCCGCATCTTCCCTGGCAGGATCAAGATCCGGCCTTGTTCCGGCGAGGCCGGTGCAATAATGGGAAGGCAGATAGAGCAGATACCCACTGTAGCGGCCCTGGCACTCGTGGACGCGCAGAAAATAGGGCTTGGCATGCCTGTCCAGCCGAGATTTCTGGACTTTGTTAACAATAAGCGGCGCGCCGATATACTGGCGTTGCTGGTAGGAATGGGCTGGCTCCAGGGAAAGACGGGAATTGCGGTAGGCATGGCCCAGCTCCCCCAGGCAGGCGTCCCACGTCTTGTAATCGCGGCGGGTTTTAAAGAGTCTCGCCCCGCCGGACAGGGCGCTGAAGTGAGGAAGCTCTTGAACATTATTGAAGGGAGCCAGGCTGTTTTGCCCGGGGAGGGATATTAAACTCTCCCTGGTTGCATCGGGCAGGTCGCCGTCTATCGCTCTAACTTTCAAGCTGCCAAAGCCATTGCGGGACTTTGCTCCTAATCCCCCGAACCAGCAGAAGTATTGCAAAGCCCTGATTACCTCCGAGAGATAGCCATTATTCCGCATCTGGATGACCAGGCGGAAAGTGTAACCGGATTTGATATAGCCGCGCTCACTACTTTGGGTGGCTTTATCCCATTTATAGGTACCGTAGGCCATGTATTCCAGGATATTCAAGTCGTGTCCCTTTTCCTTTACCCGATAAAGAAGATAATCAGCGCGGGGCAATGGTTCCGTGGTAATATACGGTGCTATATCCTCCCCCTCTGTTCTTAGGATCAGCCTGCTCTTGCGGCCGCCCTCGCCGGTTAAGCCAAAGATCGCCCCCTCTTTCTGGGGCAGCTGCGGATCGGCGCCGTGGATTGCCCGCCACCAGAAGCGCAGGGCTCCTTTAATGGCCGGCCCTCGTAATTCCGGTTGCCTGGTATCGGCACCGGCCAGGAACATCGGGGTTAAAACCTCAAAAGTCAGGATTATAACCGGCATATGTCCACCCCCCCCTCAGCGTTTTCTGCGGGCCCGCTCGCGCACGGCCTGCAGGTTGATTACTTCCGCCACTTCAAACTGAACCGGCAGGGTGTCTGCCGCCGGGCGCAGGCGTACTATGGCGGGGAAATAACCGCTGCGCCCGTGAAGCTGGGCCAGCAGCACCGCGGTACCATAGTTGAGAGACGGGAGATTAAACATAAAGGATTCCGTCTGCCATTCCCGGGGCGTCAAACCCAGACCATCTACCAGCGCTTCTACCTGGGGCTCCAGGGGATACTGGGGTTCGATCTGGAAGGGCATGTTGACTGCTTCTACCCGTTCGCCTGCCAGGTCGGCTATTCTCTGGCAATGGACCGGCGTCAGGGGATGGGCGAAATTAAACACCTTCAACCGTGTTGCCACTTCCTTTCATGTCCTGCTCGGGCTGCCTGGCGGCGAGAATGTATCGCTGCGGAAACAGGACGAGAATTCGGCAATCAAAACGCTGCGTTCAACTGTAGCTGCCGGGTAACCCAGCCATTCGCGCAGTTTTTCATAAACGTTGCGCAGCTGGTTGGCCACGGTCTGCTCTTTTTTATATAGCCGGGCGGCGATGGCTCTGTTGTCCAGCCCCTGGCAGACGAGCTCGACGACCTCCCGCTCCGCCGGGGTAAGCCAGCGGCGGATAAACTCGCCCTTGCGCCTGGTGTACTCGTCACGGGTCAGCTTCTCATACCAGGCTACTACCTCGGCGGGGTCGTCCAGTTCAGTTACCATCCGCATGAGGGTAGCCGCTTCCTGCCAGCGTAATACCGGTACCGGCACCAGCCACACTTTCTCCCCTGGCGGGAGGTGCAGGCGGCGCCGTTCGCCGGGCTGCCACCCCTCGGTAACCAGGTGCCAGGCGCAATCTTCGGGTCCAAAGAGGAGCTGGGCCACGACCATAGCTATGATCCCCATCACCTTGCGACCGCCGGAGACACAAAGGTGCACCGTAAAGCCCTGTTGCCTGGCACGGCGCATCTCGCCGTACAGGGTACGCAACAGGGCCCCCAGGTCGGCGTCATTACAAAAATCCCGTATCTTCTTCGACCCGGCGACCACCGGCACCGGCCGCAGCTGGATGCCGGGGTAACAGCCGCCGGCAAATTCATTCGCTACCGTGTCCATAGCCTGCTGGACGGCCGGATTCTCGGTGTAGACTACGACCACCTCGCCAACAGCGCGGCCACCGGCAAGTAACTGATCCAGAGTTATAGTTACGACCTGGGGTTCCACACCCAGGGTGGCAATTAAAATCTCCGGGTCCTGTCTATCCCGGCCTGCTGCGCTCATGCTGATCATACCTCTTGATTGCTGAATAACCAGGCTGGCCGGCTACTATTTTTTATAGTAACCGGCTACTAAAGACTGCATAGAAACAGAAGGCAAACTGTCAGTGCCGGAGCCTCCTCGGGAAGGTGAAGGCTGGACCCGCCTGGTTGCAGCGGGATAATTAAGTTAATAATTCGCTACCAGGGTAAAAATTTCCTGCTATTTNNCAAAACCGCGGGCCTTGTATTTTCCCTCATACTTAATGGGTCCTTTCGCGTCCAACCGGACCGCAACTGCGGGCCCGATATACATAACGCTCCCTCTCCGGGCTTTTCCTTGAGTAGACGCCATGCCCCCGGTGGCAACAGCAAAGGATGAATACGGTCGGATGCGGGCTCCGTCGAAACTCTTGTATAAAGCGCGGTTTCTTTCAATGCCTATCCTTTTGGCAAGATCGAGTGTTGGGTTTGTCGTAACTCTTGTATAAAGCGCGGCTTTCAATGGCAACAGCAGAGGAAGAAAATGGCAGGATGCGGAGCAGCGAATTCCAGTTAATCTTCCTCAAATCCCGAACAGCCTCTGTGCATTGGCTGCCGTGGCTTCGGCGACAGTTTCCGGGGCCAGGCCGCGGGCGGCGGCGATGGCGGCGGCCACCAGACCCACGTAAGCCGGCTCGTTGCGGCGGCCGCGGTGGGGCTCCGGGGTGAGGTAGGGGCAGTCCGTCTCAATGAGCAGCCGCTCCAAAGGAACGCGGGCGGCTATCTCCCGCTGCTTGACGGCGTTTTTAAAAGTCACCGGGCCGGCGAATGAGATATAAAAGCCCAGCTCCAGGCAGGCGCGCGCCATCTCCAGGCTGCCGGAAAAGCAGTGCAGCACACCGCCGGCCGGCAAAGGGCCAGCTTTTTTTAAAATCCGCAGGGTATCCTCGTGGGCGTCGCGGTCGTGGATAATCACCGGCAGGCGTGACTCCCGCGCCAGGTCCAGGTGCCAGCGGAAGACCTCCTGCTGGCGCTGGCGGGGGGAGAGGTTGCGGTAGTAGTCCAGGCCCGTTTCGCCGATGGCCACCACGCGGCTGTCGCCGGCCAGGCCGCGGATGCTGGCCGCGGCCGCATCGTCAAAGGTTACGGCGTCATGGGGATGGACGGCCACGGCGGCGTGAATAAAGGGGCGCGTATGGGCCTGCTCTACCGCCCGCCGGGAGGAGGGCGGGTCATAGCCGACGTTGATGACCGCCCTGACACCGGCCTGCTGCAGCCGTTCCAGCACATCCGGCAGGTCGCCGGCAAAGTCCGGGTCGTTCAAGTGGGCGTGGGAGTCAACGAGCTCTGTCATACTAAAACTTCCTTTCCTTGCCGGCTGGGCTCCATCCTGGCGGCTGGGACTGCAGCTATATGAAACCGGAGTTCTGTACTGTCGATTGCTGCCATCGATAGAAGCGCCTGTGTTTATGGAGACAGGAGGCAAGGGGCAGGAAGCAGGAGGGGTGCCGGCTCTGGCTGCGCCGGTCCCTGACTGCAGCTCCACCCCCTGCTATTTTATCCTTCTGCTGGTAACCAGCATTCAACCAGGAGTGGCTCAATCCTTAGCGGGTATGTACTTGTATGCTGGGTTCCATCCTTAAAGCCGTTANNGTGTCGTCGTCGACGGCGGCCAGGACCATGCCCTGGGAGACGATGCCGCGCAGTTTGGCCGGCTTCAGGTTGGCAACGACGACCACCTTTTTGCCTACCAGCTCTTCCGGCTGGTAATAGCGGGCGATGCCGGCGACGATGGTCCGCCGCTCGTCGCCTATTTTTACCTCGAGCTGCAGGAGCTTNNGCCACCTTTGCCGCCGCCAGCACTTCGGCCACCCTTAATTTTACCCGGCTGAACTCCTCAATAGTTATTTCGGCCGCTTGCTCGCGCGCTGGCGCTTCCGCGCGCGCCGGTGCCGTCGTGTCCCTGGACGCCGCCGCTGCCGGGGCCGCCTGAGCCCCTGCCGCCACCGGCGCTGTTGT
>DFYS01000097.1:2722-3197 GCA_002383405.1 Moorella sp. UBA4076 | reverse complement strand
GCAGGCGGCTCAGGAGCCGGCTGCGGTGCTGGAGCAGGGGCGGGACTGGGAATCGGCTGCGGCGCTGGTTGCGGAGCAGGGGCCGGTAGTGGTTTGGGTGCCGGTGCAGGCGCCGGCTGGGGAGCAGGGGCCGGCGCGGGGCGGGGAGCCGGCTGCGGCGCGGGGGCCGGTACTGGTTGCGGCCGTGGTGCTGATGTCGGCTGCCGGTTGGCGTACCACCAGGGCAGGTAGTCCTGCGGTGCGGAGTGGAAAGCGTAATAGTTGCTATAGTAAGTAGCAGCCTGGACCGGCGCGGCCGGTACAATAGCCACGGCGGCAAAAAGCGACAGAACAGCCAGGTAGACGACCAGCACTTTAGCTTTGGGCAGCAAAAAGACTCCTCCCTAATCATTTTTTATTTGTAACTGCTTAAGCCTACCCTGACCTGGAAATAGCGTTCTGCCTGCGCTGCTGCACTGGGGGTGGGGCAGGTTCC
>DFYS01000097.1:2042-2697 GCA_002383405.1 Moorella sp. UBA4076 | reverse complement strand
CTCGAAGGCTTAAAAATGCACCCTCTGGGAACCTGCTCCACCCCTCAACCTCATACAATATTCCCATTTACATCCTACTGCTGGTGCCGCCGGCGCAACATGATGTCTGCCTGGGGATGAGCCCGATAGCAGCAGCCCCGGAAACCCATCCGACGGATAGCAGGATTCTTGATCCTGACGGCGGGGTGTGCCGGGGAGGGGGGGCAGGGTGTATGACCCGAGCAGTTACTTTTACTTTAACACCTGGCCGGTCGGAAAAAACCACCCCCTTTCAACGCTTGCGGGGTTAGCTGACAGGTGCGGGCTGTAAGGTAGCCTTACCCTGCCTCTGCTACATACCTCCCGACGTTACCCCGAAAACGAAGCCTGACGACGTCACCCCGCCGGCACTGACGGCCATAGCTAATGGCTTTCAATGCCGGTGCCGGTACCAGTACTGTGCGGGCGGCGCGGACGCCAACCCCGTCAACCAGGGAGCCGGGAAGGCAAGAGGCGGGGATTAACCCCGGAAAGTGGTTCCCCCGCTTTCATAAGGAGAAATTCGGCGTTTGTGGTGGCCATATACGCTAAAGCGAACCTGTTACCATTTTACCATAAACCTGCCAGGAAGTTAACATAAAATGCCGCCATTTAACCAGGTAAAATATGACAATTG
>DFYS01000097.1:0-2023 GCA_002383405.1 Moorella sp. UBA4076 | reverse complement strand
TTTTGTTCATAGCTGGTATTCCACGGTTTTCTGCCGGGCGAGAACGTCATAAAGGAAACTGGCTTTACTTAATTTCTCCACCTGCATTTCCTCTGGTATACAGGCTAAAGGCTCAATCGGTTCCTTTACCCTGGCAATAGCCGCCCCCAGGACTTCAAAACGCCGGTGGAAAGGCATTTTCGTAAAGTCGGGGGAGACGACCAGAAGGTCTATATCGCTATCCACCCGGGCATCGCCCCTGGCCTGGGAGCCGAAGAGAATTATCTTGTCCACCTTGAGGCCTTGTTGTTTAAGGGCATCAGCGAAATTATAGATTATGGCTTCAATATCGGATCGTTTTTGAGGCATTCCAAAACCTCCTTGGTCCTGGCAAGATAATCCTTCGCAACTTTCCTTGAATATGCCTTGAGGGCTGCCTGCAGGTCTTTGGGGTAACGGGCATTCGGCCCTATGGCATCCAATATTCCCAGAAATTTGAGGTGATCTTCTGCCAGGGATAACTGAGCTGTTTCTGTCAGGTAAACCAGCTTATGAGTTTTCGGTGGCGTTTGCCCTGTTTTTTGAACCACCAGGGCTTTTAGGGCTTTTTCCAATGCTAACTGCCCCATGAAGATAGAATAAATGTATCTCCTGGCTTTAAACATAACCTCGGCAGCGGAAAAATCATATTCAGCTTGAGCCAGCCATTCCTGGGCTTCCGGTATCATGATTAACACCTCTAATCCATAATACTACATTTTGTAAGGAAGGCCAACAATAATTTTATGGGAAAAAATCGCTATGGCGAACTACCGCTTTCAAGGCCGCGTTTTGCGGCCTGTAGTTATATAGCCCAGGGGGCCGCTTATTGCCTACCCCTTCCCATGTATGCTACAATTTTAACAGAAGCCAAAGAGAGAGGAGGGCAAAAAAAATGTCCGGACATTCCAAGTGGGCGAATATCAAAAACCGCAAGGCCAGGGTTGATGAAAAACGCGGCCGCATCTTCACCCACATCGGGCGCGAGCTTATCATTGCCGCCCGCATGGGCGGCGGCGACCCGGAAGGCAACCCGCGCCTCAAGGCTGCCATCGCCCGCGCCAGGGAAGTCAACATGCCCAATGACAATATCCAGCGCGCTATCATGCGCGGCACCGGCGAGCTGGAAGGCGCCGCCTACGAAGAAATAGTCTATGAAGGCTACGGCCCCGGCGGCGTGGCCATGCTGCTCAATATCGCCACCGACAACCGCAACCGCACCGCCTCCGAGATCCGCTATATCTTCTCCCGCGGCGGCGGCAACCTGGGTGAGAGCGGCTGCGTCGCCTGGATGTTCAACCCCAAAGGGGTCATCAGTGTCACCGTCCCGGCTGGGGCCGGCCGGGAAGAATTAATCCTTCAGGCCATCGAAGCCGGCGCCGAGGATGTCGACGACAGCGACGACGAGGTCCTGGAGATCAAAACGGCTCCCGCGGACCTGGAACAGGTCAAGCAAACCCTGCAGGCCGCCGGAGCTGCCATCAGCAGCGCGGAAATAGAGATGGTACCCCAGACCACCGTGACCATCGACGACCCGGAGACGGCCACCAAAGTCCTGCGCCTGATCGACCGCCTGGAGGACCACGACGACGTCCAGGCCGTCTACAGCAACGCCGACATCCCCGCCAGCCTGATGGAGCAAATAGAAATCTAACCGGCGTAACAAAAATTTTATTTCTACCTCGATTACTGCTGGTTCGGGCTGGCTGCCCGGTATTCCCGGCAGCTCCGGCGGCTCCGGGATCGGGTCCTTTTTCTTCCCCGGCTCTGTACAGCAGGGGGGCGTTTAGTCAGGGGGGCGTTTAGTCGCGCCGGGATCACCGGCGCCGGGCGTTCGCGTACCCGGGGCAGGCGCGAAGTTCCCAGTCAGGGGATGTTCACAAGAATACAGTGAAGTTCAGTAACAAAGGAGATGCGGTTTATGGCTCAAGTTGTCATTACTTATTCGCCCGAAGAACAAGAACAGCAACTTTTGGCTGATACCCTCGGGCAATCGGCTGTTTTG
>DFYS01000156.1 GCA_002383405.1 Moorella sp. UBA4076 | reverse complement strand
GCTCAGGCCAACGGGGCGGGTCGACTACCGCTCCGGGGGTGAACCTTTATCCCGGCAGGCATCATGGCGCAGGCCGCCGGGGTGGCTCGACTACCGCCTGGTAATCATCGGGTCCATGCTGCCGGACATTATCGATAAA
Organism: Moorella sp. UBA4076; assembly: GCA_002383405.1. Lineage (GTDB taxonomy): Bacteria > Bacillota > DSM-521 > Neomoorellales > Neomoorellaceae > Neomoorella. The sequence goes on along the minus strand of DFYS01000156.1, from coordinate 33,625 downwards.
CCCCTGGGCGGGATTATTTTCCGGGAAACCCTGGGTAATGGCCGCATCTACGCCCATACCCTGGTTTTTTTATTGTTGCTGGGCGTCGCCGGCCTGCTGTGGTGGCGGCGTTACCGGCAGGCAGGCGGGCTGGTGCTGGCCGGGGGGAGCCTGATGCACCACCTGCTGGACGGCATGTGGCGCCATCCGGCCACCTTCCTGTGGCCCCTCTACGGCTGGGGCTTCCCGCGCGGCCACCCGGAAGGCTGGTTCCTGCAGTGGCTGGCCGGGCTGCTGCATAATCCTGCGGTTTATGTACCGGAGCTAGGGGGTGGCATGGTCGTCCTGGCTGGCGCTCTTTATCTCATGCGCCGAGGAAGGATACGGGAGTTTTTGTTGCAAGGAAGGTGGTGATAGAACGGGTTGAAGATAGTTGTTGCTTTAGTCCTGCCGTCGATGTAACCGGCGCCTGGCAGGTGAAATTGCGACACAGGTAGAGGGTGGCCTGGTCGTTACCAAACTGGTCGTCCAGGAGACTGTTGACCAAACCACCCCATCGGGGTAGCAGGGAATAAAAAAACCTGATGCCCATCCTGGGCAGAGAACGCAGCACTAAGCGAAATCGAGGAGTATAAAATATTGTCACCATCGCTTATTATTTGGCGAATCAGCGACGATAAGAGGGGATTTTCGGTTATCCACCTGACGGTCAAATCGGGAAACCGCTTAATAAGGGCAGTCTATAATGAGTTCAGGGATGAAATCAAAATGCTTTTTATTTCTCGTAGCGAGCACAGCGTCTATATTTAGAGCTGTTGCTGCAATAAGGGCGTCTATAGGGTTTAAGCTATGCTCCTTTCTATATTTACCCAGGAACTCGCCAGCTTTTCGGGCTATATCAGGATCGACAGCGATTATACCGTTTAATCCTTCCAATAAGCGGGTCATCTTTTCCCGTTGGTTAGGATTAATATGGGGGGCAGCATATAATTCCATCATCGCCAGGGCACTGATCCATCGTTCCTTCTCTTGACATCGAGCCAGATACTCAGTAGCAGGCTGGAAACCGCGCAGGTGATCGATGCAAATATTTGTATCAAGCAGGACCTTCACAGGTTTTCCTCCAATCGTTTTTGTGCGGCCCAACGAAGTTCATCGATATATTTCGGGTCGACATCAGACCAGCTTCCTGCAGTTTCTTTGAGTATCTGCTGCCAGTTTCCCTTTTTGGTTTTATTAAGAGGCTCGACCACCATTTTATCGCCGACCAGGTTGATGATTAAAAGATCCCCCTTTTGTATAGACGCTTTTTCCCTCAATTTAGATGGTATCACGATCTGGCCCTTGCTGGATACCCTCACCGTTCCTTGCAATTTGGATACCTCCTAAAAAGTAAGCCATATCTTACCATTATTATATCCTGAAACTAACGTTTAATCAATGTTTTTATCGAGCCGCGGTTCCCTGAGGGGGCCGTATCTACGCCCATACCCTGGTTTTTTTATTGTTGCTGGGCGTCGCCGGTTTGCTGTGGTGGCGGCGTTACCGGCGGGCAGGCGGGTTGGTGCTGGTCGGGGGGAGCCTGATGCACCACCTGNNTGCTGCATAATCCTGCGGTTTATGTTCCGGAGATCGGGGGTGGCATGGTCGTCCTGGCTGGCGCTCTTTATCTCTTGCGCCGGGGAAGGATACGGGAGTTTCTGTTGCAGGGGAGGTGAGCAGGCCGGAGGCCAGTAAGTTTGGCGGTGAGGCATTGCTGTGAGGGGGCTATGGCCTAACCCGGCATAGCCGGAACCAAACCCGGCTGCGCTATTTCCTTTCCATTTTGCGAAGATGTTCGGGCTTAAGGGCCTAATCTGGCATAGCCGGAACCAAAACTCTCCCGCGTCAGTTCCTTTTCACTTTGCGAAGATGTTCGGAAGTAAGTGCCCAAGGGATCGGGGGCCGAAGGGGCGATGGTCCTGCCGGCGCACCCGGCAGCTTGAGGTGCTGGGTCCTGATAATTTATCTGGTTTTAGCTCGTTTTCAGGGAGGATTATTACCATTGATGGCGAATATAGCCAGTGAAAGGCTGAAGTAATAAAAAAATTAGCCGAAAATAGCCCGGCGACGGGACGCTGGCAGCGAGCCCGGCGGGCAACAGGAGGAGAAGTTATGCGTAGCAAAGGTATGTGGTCGTATCTGGCGGTTGTTTTGTCGTTGAGCCTGTTGCTGGCGGGCATCCCGGTGCTACCCCCGGCGGCAGCACAGGTCGACTCGGCGGACCCGGTGGCCAAGCTGGTGGAACGGCTGGGGTTGGTGTATAATTGTTTGGATGATGGGGATAGGGAGGTCATCGGGAAGGCGAAGAGTGAAGTAGCCAGCCTAGATAATAATGTGATAACAGGTATTTTAAAGGGCAACGATTTGATAACTGATGAAGTTAAAGATCGCCTTGATGCTGCCGATGAAGATAGCGCCGCTTTAAAGCTGGCTCCTATGATTAGAGAGGCGGCAGCCATTTCATACTCAACAAAGGCTGACGACTTTGAAAACGAACTCCAGGGTTTCCGCGAAGATTGGGATGATACGGTTAGCGTTCTCCTGGGGGGAGGCGTCACCCTGGACGACGCCTGGAAGTTTGTGATTGCCACCGAGCAGGCGATGCCCGGAGTGCTGAAGACTAATCTGACAGATAACCTGGCCGATTTCATCCAGAAGAAAAGCTACGACGAGGTTTTAGCAGCCCTCGAGGGCTACCTGCGCGAGGCGGCTCCCAGCGTCCAGTCGTCGAGCTTTCGGGATAGTATCGAGAAGCTGGGCTGGAGTGTTGATAAGCTGGTTGATGTCAAAGACGCCCTGCGGGATGCTGTTGCCGATGAAAAAGGCAAAGACGCCGAGCAGGCGCTGATGAAAGGCTACATACGCTCGGTGACCAAACCGCAGGAGGATGTCAGCGTTCCCATTTATGCCGGCAGCAGCAAGGCCTACAACCTTAAGGTTCAGGTTCCTGACGGGAGCACGACCTTCAACATTCCCGGCAATGTATTGAAATGGACTTCTTTAAGCCCGAACATCGCCAGCTTTGATGATAATGATAATAACAACATCTTAAGCGCTAAGGCGGAGGGTACGGTCACTGTTAGAGCCTTTCACCCTAACAATATGGCCGACAATGCCTGGTTGGCTGAATTCAGCGTTACCGTAAGCACTGCCTCCAGTGGTGGTGGCGGTCCAGCTCCATTACCAGGAGAAACAACTGAAACAACTACTGACTTTGGTCAGGTTCAGATCGACAAGGCAACCGGCAGCGTGACGACTACTATAGATGCCAGCAAGGCGGCCGACCTGGTTGCCGCCACTGCTACCGGGCCGGTGGTATTCAAGGCCGAAATTCCAGCGGATGTAACTGTAAAAACCGCTACGGTGGAATTACCGGCAGCCGTCTTTACTACAGCGACCACGGCGGGAAAGGATATCGCCCTGGAGGTAGCAGGCGTGGAGGTGCTGCTGCCCGCGGGCGTGATAGCACCGGAAATGCTGGCTGACCCGGAAGCAAAGATCAATTTTTCCTTCCAGATTTTAGATACAGAAGAAACCGGGACACTTACGGGTGACCTGCCGGATGCTATGCAGCAGGCTGCCGATGTTATCGAGATCGGATTGACTGCCGAAAAAGATGGCAGCCAGCAGAGCATAACCCTGGCCAAACCGGTGACTATCACCCTGCCCTACTGTGCCGGCAGCCTGGATGCCGATAAGCTGGGTATCTACCGCTACAACGAAACCAGCGGTGCCTGGGAGTATAAGGGCGGCCGGGTTGACAGGACCACCAATTCTATTAGTACGGACCTCGAGTCCTTCTCTAAATATACGGTGCTGGCCTACAATAAGACCTTCAGCGATATCCAGGGGCACTGGGCGCAGCGGGATATTGAAATCATGGCCGCCCGCCATATCGCTGCCGGTGTGACCGAGAACACCTTTAATCCCGAAGGCCAGGTAACCAGGGCTGAATTTACGGCCTTTCTGATCCGTACCCTGGGCATTGACGAGATCAAACCGGCTCAGAATCGTTTCCCGGATGTGCAGCCGGGCGCATGGTACTATGGTGCCGTAGAGGCTGCCGCGCCGGCCGGGTTGGTGGCCGGCTATGAAGACGGCGGCTTCCGTCCCGAGCAGGCCATCAGCCGCCAGGAGATGGCAGCCATGTTGACCCGCGCCCTGGCTTATGCCGGCAAGCAGGTGGATGTCAGCGGCCGGGTGGATGTTATCCTGGCTAAGTTCAGCGATAATACCGCTATTGGCGCCTGGGCCAGGACGAGCGCGGCTGTGGCGGTAGAGGCCGGGCTGATTGTAGGCCGGACTTCCACCACTTTCGTGCCCTTGGGGAATGCCACCCGGGCGGAAACGGTAGTTGTGTTGAAGCGGTTGCAGGACCAGCTCTAATCTGGCGGGGATTGAGTGAGAAGAGGGGGATGCCCTGCCGCCGGCGGGCATACCCCCTGTTTTTAATGGGGGTGGAGAGTTTTGCTGCGGAGGAAGTTTTACTATTTAACCGTATGCCTGCTGATTGCAGGTCTGCTGCTGGGGGCTCCCGTGGTTCTGGCCGCCGAAGTAGATTTGAGCGGGTTGTATGATGAATTAAAAAATAATCCGGCTTATGAAGATGACTACAACAAACTTCTTAGTGATTACAGTAAACAGGGTGGCAATGATTTAGATGGCGATGTCCAGGCCTTGCTGGATGGTATCGAAACCAGCCTGAATGAAGCTGATCCGGAAGAAATTGATACCGAAGCAAAGATTACCAACTTCATAGTAGGCGAAGCTTTAAGTATTTTGAGCAGCGATGATCGTTATACTCCTTTGTTTAACGCTCTGGGCACTTCTGTCTTGAAGGATTTCTCACAGAAACAATTACCGCCGGAACTGGACGCTGTACGCTACCGGGTGGTAAAACAGATATTGGGGCCTCCCGGTGGTGCCCCCGGAGGCGCCGGGTTGCCTCCTGTGCCGGGGGAGGAGGAGATTATCCGCGATGCGGCTGCCGGGACAGTAACCTGGCTGGTCCCTGATACTATGGGCGGGGAGGTTAAAGACGGCCGCCTGGCCCTATCCCTGGCGGGCGAGAAGGCTGCGATAAGCGTCTTTTCCCTGCCGGCGGCGCTGGTGGATGAACTGCGCCGGCAGCAGGCCGGTCTGGAGCTGGATACCGGTTCGGTAAATATCACCCTGGCGCCGGCGGCCCTGCAACTGCCGGCCGGGGCGGCAAAGATTGATGTCACTATTAAAGAGGAAGACCCGGCTACCACCGGTACCGGAGTAACAGCCGGGCCGGGTTACCGGCCGGCGAGCCTGGTTTATACGCTCACCGCCACGGATGGGAAACTCCTGGAGGGGGCGGCGGCGCGGATTAAGCTGGCCGGGGCGACGGATGCGGATATCGACCGCGAGCTCACCGGCGTCTACCGCATTGAGGAACAGGGCGCCCCGGCCTACCTGGGCGGCAAACCCCTGGCGGATACCTCCTGCCTGACCTTTACCCTGCCCGGCGCCGGGCGTTATCTGGCCCTGGAGTACCGGGCGCCTTTTGCTGACCTGGGCGGCCACTGGGCCGCCAGGGACGTGGCCGTAATGGCTGCCCGCCACCTGGCCGCCGGGGTGGGCGAAGGGCGCTTTGAGCCCGACCGCGCCATCACCCGCGCCGAGTTTACCGCCCTCCTGCAGCGCGCCCTGGCGCTGCCGGCCGCCGGTGCGGGCAAGGAATTCAGCGATGTGCCGGCCGCGGCCTGGTATAGCCAGGCGGTAGCGGCGGCCGTGGCGGCCGGGGTGGCCGGTGGTTATGAGGATAATACCTTCCGGCCCGCGCAACGGGTCACCCGCGCGGAGATGGCGGCAATGCTGGCTAACGCCCTGGCCCTGCGGGGACAGACAAATGAAATGGATGCCGGCCGGGCGGCGGCTCACCTGCAGCCCTTCAGCGACCGGGAAGCCGTCCCTGAATGGGCGCGGGCAGCCGTAGCGCAGGCCGTCGCCGCCGGGATCATCGGCGGCCGCGATGGCGGCCTGGCGCCTGCCGCCGGCGCTACCCGCGCCGAAGCGGTTGTCATGCTGCGCCGCCTGGTGGATAAGCTATAACTTACTGAAAATCAGGATTGGCTTCATTCCTTCGTTGTCCTGCCTGCAGGATAAGCATTGCCTGTAGGCCCGTCTGATGCCAGGCTGCCGGATGCCAGGCCTCCGGCTATTCGCCGGCAGAAATCGAGGCAAGGTGTACGCAGCGGGCCAGGTATAAACATCGACAGCGCTGGCAAAGCTAATGGTGGCAAATTCTGTTAAGAGGAGGTTGCCACTATGGATGCTACAGGCCGGCGCTTTTTGTTTATCGGTTTCGTTATTTTTCTCCTGGGAGCAGCGGTGGCCTACCAGCAGGCGCGGGTGAGTGCCGGGCAGGAGGCGGTAACCTTAAATATCCCGGGCATTAGCGCCCCCCGGGTACAGGAGCAGCCTGTCCTGGAGAGGTATTACCGCGCCTGCGGCCACCGGGAGCCCCTGCCCTTACCGGCCGGGGTGCAGTGGCGGTGGGGTGACGAAGAAAATCTGGCTCTCCTTTTCCCGCCGGAGGAGGGCTGGCGCCTTATCCGCGAGGGGGAGCGCCTGGTAATCAGCCAGGAGGTGGACGGCCTCTGCCCGGTCGATGCTCCCAAACGTCACCTGGCGGTCAAGGATGGCCTGGTGGCCGTTTATCAGGGCCCGGCCGGCAGCCTGGGACCTTTGCTCAAGGTCACCAGCCTGCCATTTGCCGCTCTGCCACCTCACTGGCAGGAAAAAATCACCGGGAATAAGGCGGAATTCAATTCGGAACAGGAACTCCTGCAGGCCATGGACAGCCTGGATGAATTCCGGCCGCCGCAGCAGTAGATAGGCTGCGCTATAGCCATCACCGGCGTTGATGCCGGTGATGGCTATAAATTTTCATAGGGTTCGCTTATAGCCGCCGGCCGCACCATGTTAATTTTCCACTAAAAAAAGGAACTCCTGTGCTTCGCGTCGAATAGTTGCGGAGGAGGAATATAACATGTTGATCCTGGGAATTGACCCCGGCACTGCTATCGTCGGCTACGGCCTGGTCCAGGTAGCGGCTTCCGGTCGTTTGGAGGCGCCGGCCTGGGGCTGCATCCGCACCCCGGCAGGGGAAAAGACAGACCGGCGGCTGGCCCTGATTTACCAGCGCCTGCAGGACTTGATAAAGGAAAATAGGCCGGATATTATGGCCATTGAGGAACTCTTTTTTAATAAAAACAGCCGTACCGCCCTGGCAGTAGGCCAGGCGCGGGGGGTGGCGCTGCTGGCGGCGGCGCACGCTGGTCTCGCGGTGGCTGAGTACACGCCTCTGGAGGTTAAACAGACGGTGACCGGTTTTGGCCGCGCCCCCAAGGATCAGGTCCAGCGCATGGTCCAGACCCAGCTGAAGCTGGCCGCCCGGCCCGAACCGGACGACGTGGCCGATGCCCTGGCTGTGGCCATTTGCCACGCCAGCTTTGCCCCCTGGCGCCGGCGGGAAGCCGAGGCCGGGGTGCTGCAGTCGTGATCGGTTTCCTGCGCGGGCGGCTGCACCAGGTAACGCCCGAAGGCATCCTGCTGGAAACAGGGGGTATCGGCTGGCTGGTACGGACCCCGGCCGGCCAGTCCTGGCCGCCGCCGGGAGAGGAAGTTGCCATCTATACCCACCTGGTGGTCAGGGAGGACGCCCTGGAGCTGTACGGTTTTGCCCGGCCTGAGGCGCTGCGCTTTTTCACCCTTTTACTGGGGGTGGCCGGTATCGGTCCCCGTGGCGCGCTGCAGATCATGGCGGCAGCGCCGCCGGAGCAGCTGGCGCGGGCGATTGTAGCCGGGGATACTGCTTACCTGACCACCCTGCCCGGTATCGGCGCTAAGAAGGCCGGGCGCCTGCTCCTGGAGCTGAAAGAGGCCATCCAGAAATCCGGCCTGGCGCTTACAGCCGGCAGTGCCGGGACGCCCGCGGCAGCCGCGCCTGCTGCAGCCGGCAGCGCCGCTGCCGGTGACGAAGCCCTGGCCGCGCTGCTGGCGCTGGGTTACAGCCGCGAAGAGGTCATCCCGCTGCTGGCCCGGGTCAGGGTCGAACTGGGGCCGGCGGCCGCTACGGAGGCAGTGTTGCAAGGGGCCTTGCGGGCCATCGGGCGAGGGGGTGGCGCTGATTGAACCAGGAACGCCTGCTGACCGGAGACCGGCACGGTGAAGACGAGGAACTGGAAAAGAACCTGCGCCCGCGCCTGCTGGCGGAATATATCGGCCAGGAGCACGTTAAAGAAACGCTGGGTATCTTTATCCAGGCGGCGCGGGAACGGGGGGAGGCCCTGGACCACGTCCTGCTGTACGGCCCTCCCGGCCTGGGCAAGACCACCCTGGCCGGGATTGTTGCCAACGAAATGGGTGTCAGCCTGAGGGTAACCTCGGGGCCGGCCCTGGAAAGAGCCGGCGACCTGGCGGCGATACTTACCAACCTGCAGCCGCGGGATGTGCTTTTTATCGATGAAATCCACCGCCTGCCCCGCCAGGTGGAGGAGATCCTGTACCCGGCGCTGGAGGATTTCGCCCTCGATATTATCCTGGGCAAAGGCCCCGGTGCCCGGTCCATCCGCCTCGATTTATCCCCCTTTACCCTGGTAGGGGCGACCACCAGGGCGGGGCTGCTCTCTTCGCCCCTGCGGGATCGTTTTGGCATTAATTCGCGCCTGGATTTTTACCAGGTGGAAGAGCTGGAGCAGATTGTCCTGCGGGCGGCCGCCATCCTGCAGGTCAAGATTGAGCCGGACGGGGCGCGGGAGATCGCCGGCCGCGCCCGCGGTACGCCGCGGGTGGCCAACCGGCTGTTGAAAAGGGTGCGCGATTACGCTGAGGTTCGCGCTCGCGGCGTCATTACCCGGGCGGTGGCCGGAGAGGCCCTGGAGCTGCTCCAGGTCGACCACCTGGGCCTGGATAATTCCGACCGCCGCCTGCTGCTGACAATTATCAAGAAATTCAACGGCGGCCCGGTAGGTCTGGATACCCTGGCGGCATCTATCAGCGAGGAGCCGGACACCATCGAGGACGTCTACGAGCCGTTTTTGCTCCAGCACGGCTTTATCCAGCGCACCCCCCGCGGCCGCCTGGCCACCCCCCGCGCCTACGAACACCTGGGGATAAGCAGGGTCGACAGCCTGTTTTGAGGGGGTCACCCGGGTGGCACACCGTCGCCGGCGAAATGAAAATGGGCGCATTGAGAAGGATGAGGCAGGTTCCCGGAGGGCATCCTGGCGCTAAGTTCAAAAGAACGAGGCTCCTTGCGGATAAGCGCGGCCGCNNGCGAAGTGGCGCCTGAAGGGGACCTGCCCCACTCCGGCAGCCTGCCGATATTAATAGGCCATTTTTAACAGAACGCTGTTGGCGGAGGAAGAGCCAGATGGGCGATTGGAGTTTCTTGGGCAAAATGCTGCTGGGGATAGGGCTGCTGCTGGTCCTGATGGGCCTGCTCCTCCTGGGAATGGGGAAACTCTTTTCCCTGGGGCGCCTGCCGGGGGATATCTATTTCCAGAAGGGCAGCTTTACTTTTTATTTTCCCCTGGTTACCTCAATCCTCCTCAGCCTTATCCTGACCATTATCCTGAATATATTTTTACGCCGGTAGCCAACCGGCAGACGTATAGTCCATGGGGATGACGAAGATTGTGAGAGGTGATACGTAAAGTGCCACCGGAATCAGACCCCAATCAGTTACTGGTACAGGCGCGCAATGGGGACGCCGGGGCGCGGGAAGAATTAATCCGCCGCTTTACCCCTTTTATCATGGCCGTTGTATCCCGGGCCACAGGCCAGTTTATCCGGATGGGGGAGGATGACGAGGCGAGTATTGGTTTGATGGCTTTTAATGAAGCTATTGATTGTTACCGGCCGGATGGCGGTTCTAACTTTTTGACCCTGGCCGAAACGGTTATCCGCCGCCGTTTAATCGACTATTTCCGCCGGGAACGCCGCCACCGCGGGGTGCTGTCCCTGCAGGCCCTGGAGAATGATACGGCGGCTACCGCCGATCCCCTGGGCGGGGAAGAGATCAACCTGGTCCACGAGCAGGCCGACCGGCACCAGGAGATCGAGCGCTTTCAGGAGGAACTGGCCCGGTTTGGCATTACCTTCCAGGATCTGGTCAAGACCAGCCCCCGCCACCAGGACGCCCGCGACCGCGCCCTGGCGGCCGCCCGGGTAGTGGCGGCTAACCCCCTTTTCTGCCGGTACCTCCGGGAACATCGAGCCCTGCCCTTGAAGGCGCTGGAAAAGTCCGTCGAGACCAGCCGTAAAACCCTGGAGCGCCACCGCAAGTATATAATCGCTGCCGCAATCATGCTCACGGGCAATTATGAGTACCTGGCAGACTACATAGGTCAAGGCAAAAGAGGTGGTCGCAGTGTTTAACGCTGAATGGGGGCTGGTAGTGGCCAGGCAGGGAAATAAGGTTACGGTTTTGACTCCGGCAGGGGAATGGCGTACCCTGCGCCCGGTCGGGCAGCTGCCGGAAGTGGGGGAAGAGGTGATGCTGCCGCCTTTAAAAAAGAGGCCTCCCTGGCAGGTGATGGCGGCTGCGGCGGCAATCGTGCTGCTGCTGGTCCTGGCCCTGCCTCTGGCCCGCCGGGCGGCAGCACCTCCGGTTCCCGGCCTGCCGGCCTATTACGTTAATGTGGATATTAATCCCAGTGTGGAGCTGGCGGTGGATGAGCGGGAAAAGGTTATCAGTGCCAGGGGGTTAAACAGCGATGGGGAAAAGCTCCTGGCCGCCGTGGCTCTGAAAGACGAAAAAGTGGTTACAGCCATCCAGATCCTGACCCGCGAGGCGGTACGCCAGGGTTACTACCTGCCGGACCGCCCGGGGGCGATGATGGTGACCGTGGTTCCAGTTCCGGCCGAGGCTTCAGATAAGCCGGAGATGGCTGCCGGTGAAGAACTGGGCCGCAAGCTGACCCGGGAGGCCAGCACTATCCTGGAGCAGGCGCGCGTCCCGGCGGTTGTGAAAGCGGCTGCCGTCCAGCCGGAAATCCGCCAGCACGCGGCAGCCAGCGGCCTTTCGGCAGGAAGGTACAGCATCCTCCTGGAAGCACTGGATAACGGCCTGCCGGTTACGGCTGCCGAATTGCAAAAGGGAGGCCTGGCCAGTGTGCTGGAGAAATTCGACGGCGGCTGGGAAAAGCTATTGGAGAAGCTGCAAGAGGATAAGGACCTCTTGCAAAAGGAAAAGCGGCTGGGTGCAGCCCTGCAAAAGGCCCTGGGGCAGCAGGCGGAACCCGGCGGCAACGGCGGTAAGAGTGGTAATGGCGACCGTGGCGACCGCGGCCAGGACGGGTCGAACCGCAGTGAAGCCTTAACAATGGAGCAAGACGCCAATAACGGCCAGCCGGGTAAGAAGCCGGAAGCACCCGGCCGGGATAAAGGGTCCGCCGGCCGGAGCAAAGGCTCCCCGCCGGGCCGGGCCAATCCGGCTGACCGCAGCGGCCTGGAGATGGCCCGGGAAATCAGGGCGCTGCTCCACAACCCCTAATTGTGCGGTCCCAGGCGGGGACTGATATCATAAGTAACAACCCGAAGAGGCTTTTAGCAGCAGAATCAATAATGGGTACCGGATAATAGTCCGGTAATTTTTTTGGGCCGCCCGAGGCAAAACATTTGTGCCTTATGGTAACGCATGGTATAATCTTTATCGAAATTGCCTTTGAAAACCTACAGCCTGGTGCCGTAGGATGAAAGAGGCATCGCCCGTAGGGCGATAAAGGTATTTACAATGAATGGAGCCTTGCTAGAGTTGCGCCTGGATGATTTCGACTATGACCTGCCGCCGGAATTGATTGCCCAGCAACCAGCAGAGCCGCGCGATGCCTCGCGGCTCCTGGTGCTGCACCGGGAGCGGGACTGCCTGGAGCACCGCCGCTTTTACGACCTGCCGCGCTATCTCCAACGCGGGGACGTCCTGGTTTTAAACGACACCCGCGTGCTGCCGGCGCGCCTGTGGGGCCGCCGTGATGGCACAGGGGCGAGAATTGAAGTTTTGCTCCTCACCCGGAGTGACCGGGATACCTGGGAGGCGTTGGTGCGGCCGGGCCGGCGGGTGCCGGTGGGCACGGAGATAATCTTTGGCCAGGGGGAGCTGCGGGCGCGGGCGGTGGCGCTGACGGACGCCGGCGGGCGCGTGCTGCAGTTTTTCTGCCAGGGCGGACCTCTGGAAGCCCTGCTGGACCGTCTGGGAGAGATGCCCCTGCCGCCCTATATCAAAACTAAACCGGCGGACCCGGGGCGATACCAGACGGTTTACGCCCGTGTGGAGGGTTCAGCGGCCGCGCCCACGGCCGGGCTGCACTTTACGCCCCGCCTCCTGGAAGAGTTGCAGGCTGAAGGGGTAGAGGTCGTTTACCTGCTTCTCCATGTCGGCCTGGGTACTTTTCGGCCGGTCAAGGCAGCCAATATCGAGGAACACCACATGCACGCCGAATACTACGCCGTTACTGCGGAGGCAGCGGCGGCCATCAACGCCGCCCGCGCCCGCGGCGGGCGGGTGGTGGCTGTGGGTACGACGGTGGTCCGCACCCTGGAGACGGTCACCACTGCCGGCGGCCGGGTCCAACCCGGCAGCGGCTGGACGGATATCTTCATCTACCCCGGTTATCGCTTCAAGGCCGTCGACTGCCTGCTGACCAATTTTCATTTGCCTGGATCAACCCTGATCATGCTGGTGAGCGCCTTTGACGGCCGGGAGAGGGTCCTGGCCGCCTACCAGACGGCGGTCCAGGAGAGGTATCGTTTCTTCAGCTTCGGCGACGCCATGCTGATCTTGTAAGCAGGGCGGGCACCAGCGCTTGGCAGGAACCTGCCTCACCCCTCTGGCGGGATGGCCCTGGCAGCTGTTTTTGGCAGCAGATGATTTTCGGAAAGGAAATACCCGTTTGGCAGCTGTAACTTTTAGCGTCCTAAAAAAAGATCCCACCAGCGCCGCCCGCCTGGGGCGCCTGACAACACCCCACGGCAGCGTCGCGACGCCGGTCTTTATGCCCGTCGGCACCCAGGCCACTGTCAAGACGATGACGCCGGAAGAGGTAGCCGGGCTGGGGGCGGAGATTATTCTGGCCAATACCTACCACCTCTACCTGCGCCCCGGCGCCGGTATTGTCCGCGCGGCCGGGGGGTTGCATAATTTTATGCACTGGGAAAAACCTATCCTGACGGATAGTGGCGGTTTTCAGGTCTTCAGCCTGGCCGGGCTGCGCCAGATCAGCGACGCCGGGGTGACCTTCCGCTCCCACCTGGACGGTTCCAGCCATTTCATGGGGCCGGCGGAATCGATGGCGGTCCAGGAGGCCCTCGGGTCCGACATTGCCATGGCCTTTGACGAGTGTGTCGCCTATCCGGTCAGCCTGGAGGAGGCGGCCGCCGGGGTGGCGCGTACCAGCCGCTGGGCGGAGGCCTGCCTGAAGGCGCACCAGCGTGAAGACCAGGCGGTATTTGGCATCATCCAGGGCGGGGTTTTCCCGGAACTGCGCCGCCGCAGCGCCCGCGAGATTACCGCCCTGGATTTCCCCGGCTACGGCATCGGCGGTTTAAGTGTCGGCGAGCCGAAGGAGCTGATGTACCGTATCCTGGAGGAGCTGCAGGACTGCCTGCCGCCGGACCGGCCGCGCTACCTGATGGGGGTGGGCTCGCCGGATTGCCTGATCGAGGGGGTTAAACGGGGGGTGGATATGTTTGACTGCGTCCTGCCTACCCGCATCGCCCGCAACGGCACGGTGATGACCACTTACGGCAAGCTGGTGGTACGCAACGCCGCCTATGCCCGCGATTTCCGCCCCCTGGACCCGGAGTGCGACTGCTACACCTGCCGCCACTACACGCGCGCCTATATCCGCCACCTGCTGAAAGCGGAGGAGATCCTGGGCCTCAGGTTGACGACCATCCACAATCTATATTTCCTGATCAAACTCATGCACCGCCTGCGCCAGGCCATTGCCGCCGGCGACCTGGAGGCTTTTGCCGCCGGCTTTTACGCTCGATATAATTCAGGAAAAATCTGATCAGGGGGGCAGGTATTTGGCGGGGATGCGTCGAATGATAAGCCATTAAGACCAAATAATAAGTAAGGATGGAGGTATGTTTTATGTCGCAACAATGGACCGTTACCATCTTTTACATGTTGATTTTCTTCGGGATCATTTATTTTCTGATGATCCGGCCCCAGCAAAAACAACAAAAACAGCGCCAGGAGATGCTCAGCAACCTGAAGGTGGATGACCGCGTTGTCCTGGCTGGAGGAGTCCATGGCCGGATCTCTAAAATTAAGGACAATACGATGCTGGTCCGCATCGCCGACAAAGTCGAGGTCGAGGTGGACAAGTCAGGCGTGGCCTACGTTCCCGGAGAGGAGTAATCTGTCTTGCCCCCGCTGACCCTGACAGAGGTTAAAAAGGACCCCGAGGTGGAAACCCTGGTCATCCTGGGAAATGAACACCTGGGGGCTATCGGTTTTACCGAGCACAGCCACCGCCACAGCAACCTGGTGGCGAAGATCGGCTACAATGTGCTGGAGCACCTGGGTTACGAGCGGCGCGCGGCCGAACTGGCGGCCATCGCCGGGTACCTGCATGATATCGGTAATGTGGTCAGCCGGCAGGACCACGGTCAGACGGGAGCCCTGCTGGCTTACCGCATTTTGACCCGCCTGGGCATGCCCGGCGACGAAGTGGCGACCATCGCGGGCGCCATCGGCAATCACGAGGAGGAGTACGGCCAGGCCGTCAATAACGTGGGCGCGGCGCTTATCCTGGCGGATAAGTCCGATGTGCACCGCTCGCGGGTGCGCAATCGCGATATCAGCACTTTTGATATCCACGACCGGGTCAATTACGCCGTCCAGCACTCCTTTTTACGGGTCGATGCCGGCCAAAAGACGATCACCCTGGAGCTGAGCATTGACCTTGCGATCAGCACGCCGATGGAGTATTTTGAGATCTTCCTGACGCGGATGATGATGTGCCGCCGGGCGGCCGCCTTCCTGGACTGCCACTTCGGCCTGGTGATCAACGATTCGCGGCTGCTGTAATAGAGGTGGGATGGGGGAAGTTGGAGGTGGGAAGGGCGGGCTGGATGGCCAAAGCCAGTTCGGATTGAAGCCCGGCTATCTTTAACTATCTGCCGGTGCCGGGGGTCGTTTGCCGGATTGCGACGGCGGCGCCGGCTTTCGCGTTGGGGCGATATAGCCAGGTAGCAACCTGGCCCTGTTAACCCAAAGGTTATCTATACTGCGCGCGGCCTGGCGGGTGTTGGAAGCAGCAGCAACGCGACTGTCATGTTTACCCATTTCCCCTGGTTTGGGTCCTGGCGGGTGTTAGGAGCAGCAGCAACTGCGCTCGATGCTGGCGGTGTTTGTAAGTTTTAACAGCAAAGGTATTTAGAGCAATTGACGCTTAGTTGGCACAGGGTTATAATAGATTGTCCGCACTTATTATGAATGATTTTGCTGCAAAAAGCCTTTTGCGGGCTGTTACCCATGCTAACCTCCATGTCGCCGCCTGCTGCCGGCGACACAAATAGGAATGAAAATTTCAGGACCACGGGAGATGCGCATTCGGCGCTCGCCGTGCTCGCTTTAGCTTGATTTGCGAGCCGGGAGCAACAAGCTTCCGCCACCAGGACGATAGTGAAGGAGTTCTGGCAGGGGAATGAAGAATGTATCTTATATGAGGTAGAGGTTTCTCCAGGTATCCCGCCTCTAACCTCTCCCATCACACTTCTTATAAGGGAGGCAGAAGTTTTGGCAGGGGGAAAGGGAGCAGGCGGCTTTTTAAAGCTCGCCCTTGTTTTTATCGTCATCCTGGCGCTGGGCGCCGTTGTCTTTCCACCGTTATTGCAGGCTATGAAACTGGGGTTGGACCTGCAAGGCGGCGTTTATATCCTTACCCAGGCCCAGGACACCCCGGACCACGCTGTAACCGGTGACGATATGACCGCCCTGGAACGGGTCATGCGCCAGCGGGTCGACCAGCTGGGCATCGCCGAACCGATCATCCAGCGGGAGGGCAGCGACCGTTTGGTCATCCAGCTGGCGGGTTACAGTAACCCGGAGGAAGCCGTTAAATTGATCGGGAAAACGGCCCAACTGGAGTTTAAGACCAGCGACGGCCAGGTGGTGGTCACGGGTAAGGACCTGAAAGACGCCAAAGCCGTGATCAACCAGCAGAACGGGGAACCGGAGATTACGCTGCAGTTTAACGCCGAGGGTACGAAAAAGTTTGCCGAGGCGACTCAAAAAATGGTGAGCAGCTACGGCGAGAACGACCCGCGGCGGCATATCGCCATCTACCTAGACCAGCAGGAACTGACCAATCCTTATGTCCGTCAGGCCATCCCCAGCGGGGAAGCAGTTATCAGCGGCGGTTTTGCCGATTTCCAGGAGGCAGCCAACCTGGCGGCACTCTTGCGCGGCGGCGCCCTGCCGGTGCCGGTGCAGATTATTGAACGCCGCGCCGTGGGGCCGACCCTGGGCGCTGACTCCCTGGCGCGGAGCAAGACGGCCATCATCGTCGCGCTGGTTTTGATTGCCCTCTTTATGCTCCTGCTTTACCGCCTGCCCGGCCTGGTAGCCGATTTCTCCCTGATTATTTATGCCCTGATCGTTATGGGGGTGCTCTGGGGCCTGAAGGCGACCCTCACCCTGCCGGGTATAGCCGGCTTGCTATTATCGGTAGGCATGGCCGTCGACGCTAACATTATTATCTACGAGCGCCTGAAAGAGGAATTGCGTAACGGCAAGACCCTGCGGGCGGCCATTGACGCCGGTTTTAAGCGCGCCTTTACCACCGTCTTTGACGCCAACGCCACGACAGTACTGGCGGCCCTGGTCCTTTACTTACTGGGCAGCGGCACGGTGCGCGGCTTTGCCGTCACCCTGTCGGTCGGTATTGTCGCCAGCATGTTTACGGCCATTACCCTGACGCGGTTCCTGTTGCACCTGCTGATCGGGGTACCGGCTTTCCACCGGCTGTGGCTCTTTGGTGTTAAAGAGGCCCAAATTCCAGCAGCGGCAAGGGGTGAGATTTAATGCGGTTTAACTTTGACTTCGTAAGCAGGCGCAAGTGGTGGTACACCCTGTCGCTGCTCATTATCATCCCCGGCATTATCGCCATGGCCCTGCACCGGCCGGTGCTGAACTTTGGCATTGACTTCACCGGCGGCAACAGCATCCAGGTCCAGTTCCAGCAACCGGTATCCGCCGCCCAGGTGCGTGAGGTCATGAATGGTCTCGATATGGGCAGCAGCACCATCCAGGCTACCGGGACGAACGAGTTTTTAATCCGGACGCCGGAGATGGATGAAGCACGGACTGACCAGGTCATCGGTTCTTTGCGAGATCAACTGGGGCAATTGGACCTGAAGCGCAACGAAAAGGTCGGCGCCACCATCGGCCGCGAGCTGACCATCAAGGGTATCGAGGCCATGGCCGTCGCCTGGGTGTTGATGATTATCTATATCACCATCCGCTTTGAGTTTTTGTCCGGCCTGGCGGCCATCCTCGCCCTGGTCCACGATGTCCTGGTGACGCTGGGGTTTTTTGCCATCTTCCGCTGGGAAGTGGACAGCACCTTTGTAGCGGCTATCCTGACCATCATCGGTTACTCCATCAACGATACCATTGTTATCTTTGACCGCATCCGCGAGAATATGAAGCTGCGCCGCAAAGAGTCCACGGAAGAACTGGTCAACCGCAGCATCAACCAGACCCTGACCCGGTCCATCAATACCGCTCTGACGGTTATCATCGCCCTGCTGGCCCTGATGCTCCTGGGCGGCGAGACTACCAGGACCTTTGCCCTGGCCATGCTTATCGGCACCATCAGCGGCGCTTACTCTTCGATCTTTACCGCCAGCCAGTTGTGGGTCGATTTCCGCAACATGAGGCGGGAACGCCACCGCCAGGCGGCAGCCATCCGGGCGGAAAGCAAGACAGCTGCAGCCAAGGCGAAAACCCGCAAAGCGACCACGCATTGAGTTCTGCCAGAAAAATAAAGAGATAGCTTCTCCGGGATATTACCGGGCAGCTATCTCTTTTTAGGTAGTCTTTATGATCCAGCCTTTATACTGTGGTAGCAGTATAAGGACCCTAACCCGGCATAGCCGGAACCAAAATCCTGCCGCGATATTTTCTTTCCGCTTTGCGAAGATGTGCGGACTTAAGGGATTAATATTACCCGTGGCTTTTCCCGCTAACAGCCCGGTGCAGGACCATGCGGATGTAGGCCGTATAGCCTAAACCGAGCTTCCTGGCTGCCATTTTGGCGGCCAGAAGGTCGTTCTTTGGTATACGTACTGATATATGGACCATTTCTGGCCGTTCAAATTTCAAGTCAGTATCTTCCCACTGGAGGTCCTCGGTATCGACGCTATTAAAGAAATTTGCTATCTCTTCGATATTATAAAAACGAAGGCTATTATGCTTAACTATACCGGTAAACTTTTTCATGTATAGCTCCCTTGACACTTTCTTATTATAGTATGTACAATGTTAACACAGGAACATAAGGGTGATACTTGTTGCAAGGTCGCTCCTTCGAATGGGACCAATCAAATTACTGGAAACCGGAGAAACATGGGATTTCTTTAGATGAGGTTGAAGAGGTATTTTTTAACCGTCCACTTGTCCGTAAAGGGCGAGATAAACGATATTACGCCTATGGACAAAGTGACTCTGGTAAATATATCATAGTTGTGTTTGTTTATAAAGGGAATGGGAAAATCAGACCTATTACTGCAAGGATGATGGCACCAAACGAAAAGAATCTTTATCAAAAGGGGTGAAAAAAATGGGCGAAAGGAAAAGAGCCTTGACCCGCAAGGGCTTACCACCGTTAATGCCCATAATACCTGACGACGATCAAGCGGCGTCATACTGGGAAAAACATTCTACAGCTCCATACTGGCATCAGATGGAACCGGTAGAATTTACAATGATAGGGGATAGACGTGCAACTACGAGAATCACTATCCGAATTAACAACCAGCAGTTAGCCAGCATTAAGAAAATCGCTAAAGATAAAGGGTTCACCTATCAAACGATGATTAAGAAGTGGTTGACAGAAAAACTAAAACAACAAGGATAAAGTGATCTTTTTACAGGTCCGTTTTAAATATAATCTGGAAGAATTAATCTGTCAACATGTGAAAATGCTATTAGTGGATAATGGGTTCATGGTAACCAGACAGGGGCGGTATAGGGACCTCGCAGGTGGGTATGCTAAGCCTGTTATGGACCTGCGGCTAATCCTTTCCTTCCTTGGCGGTTTGACTTTCACTATCGCCCTGGCGGCCGGGGTGGTGCGGCCCTGGCGGGGGCTGGTGCTCATCTGGGCGGCGGGGGTGCTTGGCGGCGCCAGCGGCCTGGTGCCCGGGCTGACACCTCCGTATGTCGCTGCAGCTACAGTGCTGGGGGCAGCAGCCCTGGCGGCAGTAGAGGGGGCGGCGCGGCGCTGGCTTCAGGCGCGGCGGGAGGCTGTTTTGGCGGGGGAGCAGATGCTGCTGGGGATGATCACCGTCCTGCTCGCCGGCGGGATTCTCCTGGGAACCACGATGGGGCTGGCCCTGACCGGTGCTATCGCCGGGCTGGGGATGGCGCGCCTTGTCCGGCGCCATTTCCTGCCGGACCTGGCGGTAGTGCTGATGTTACCCGGCTTGCGGCTGGCTGTTTTAATGCTGCCGGCCGTCCTCCTGGGCGGCCGCCTGCTTGGACTTTTTTAAAGCGGCGGCTTGCAGGATGGGGATGGAAGTTGTACAATAATATCTAAAGCGGGCTCCGCCCGCAACCCAATTTTACCGACGTGACCATTTCTCCTTTGCTGGATATGGCNNTTTTGAAGCCGTAAGGTACTAAAGGCCCGGCAGGCAGGCCACTACCGGCTCCTTACCATTAGCAGGTTATTTTTGCTGGCCAGGACTTCATCAGGGGGATGGAGTCCAATTTTTTACTTAAAAAGAAACTGGGGGCTTTAAGATGGATTTACGGGCGCAGGCGGCCAGGGTATCGATCGTCTCCAACTCCCTCCTGGTAGCAGGCAAACTGGGTATTGGCTACTGGATGCACTCGGTCAGCGTCATGTCGGAGGCGATCCATTCCGGCCTCGACCTGGCTGCGGCGCTGATCGCCTTTTATTCGGTCCGCGAAGCCAGCAAACCGGCTGACGCCGAGCACCCTTACGGCCATGGCAAGATTGAAAATGTTTCCGGAACTATTGAAGCCCTGTTGATTTTCCTGGCCGCCCTCTGGATTATTTATGAGGCCGTCAGAAGGCTTACCGGCGGCGTCCATACAGTTAACGAACCCCTGGCCGGCGTGGCGGTCATGGGGGTGGCCGGTCTGGTCAATTACCTTGTTTCCCGCTACCTCTTTCAGGTGGCCGGAAAAACGGAGTCCATCGCCCTCGAGGCCGACGCCTGGCACCTGCGCACCGACGTCTATACCTCGGTGGGGGTAATGCTGGGCCTGCTGGCTTTGTATGTAACGGGTTTCGCCTGGCTGGACCCCCTGGTGGCCCTGGTGGTAGCCGCCATGATCATCAAGGCTGCCTATGATTTGACTCGCACGGCGGTGCTGCCTTTGATGGATGTCAGCCTGCCGGCGGAAGAGGAAAAGATTATTAAAGAGATCATCGCCCGCCATGCTGATACCTATGTGGAATTTCACAAATTGCGTACCCGCAGGGCCGGCCGCGACCGCCAGGTGGACCTGCACCTGGTGGTGCCGCGTTACCAGCATATCGATTACGTCCACGACCTCTGCGAGCATATCGGCAATGAAATTAAAGCGGAATTGCCCTATACCGACATTCTGATCCACGCCGAACCGTGTACTTCCCCAAAAGATTGTCAGGTATGTATTTCCTGCCCGGAGAAGGAAAAACGTTCCCCGAAGGCGAATTGATTTAAGGCGAATAAAGTCTATTTTGCGGGGGTGGGGGATGTGCAGGTTTTTTCTCTCCTGGCTATTTTTTTTGCTTTGCTGGTGGCGATTTTTGCGCTCCAGAACGCCGTCCCGGTGGAAATTAATTTTCTGGTGTGGCAGTTTCGCCGCATTTCCCTGGTCCTGGTCATCCTGGGGTCGGCGGCTTTTGGCGCCCTGGTGGTATTTTTGCTGGGAACCGTCAAGCAGGTCCGCCAAGCACGGATGATCCGGGAAATGAAAAGCCAGCAGAAAAGGTTGCAGGAAACTATAGCGCGCCTGGAGGCGGCGCCGGCAACCCCGGCGGTAGAGAAGGATTTACCGGCAGCATCGCCAGCAGAGGGAGTTCAGCCGGAAGGGAAGCCGGGGGCTTGAGCGGGGTGGAAAGGCAGCAGAGCAATATAGCCGCAACGCCAGCTGCCCCCGCGGCCGGATCGCTGAACCAGGTGGAAAGGCAGCAGTGGGGCGTGGCCGGGTTGCCGGCCACGCCTGCGGCCGGGGTACTGAACCAGGTAGAGAGGCAGCAGGGCGGCGTAGCGGGTGCGGCAGGGAAGGGGCAGCTGCCCGGCTATGGTGGTGGACGGCCAGATGATAAGAGCTCAAGTGCGGCAGGGAAGGGGCGGCTGCCGCACTCCGGGAGCGAGGCGGCGCAGGCTGTTGCCGGGAGGCTGCCAGGGGATGCCAGAGGGTTGACCGGTGCAGGAGGGCTGCGGCCCGGGACGCCCCGGGAAAGGACCGGCTCAACAGGGGACGCCGGGAGCGGAGCCCCTTGGGCCGTGCCGCCGCCCGACCAGCCGGCCAGGCTGGCCCTGGCGCGGGAGTTACATATCACGCCGGTGACAGCGCAAATTCTCCTGAACCGCGGCCTGACCACGGCGGCGGCAGCCAGGGCTTTCCTCCAGGCGGACGCGGCCAACCTGCTGCCGCCGGATGTCATTCCCGGCCTGGCGGCGGCGCGGGCCCGCCTGGAGCAGGCGATAGCCGCAAAGGAAAAGATCCTGGTCCACGGTGATTATGACGTTGACGGCCTGGCAGCCACGGCTGTTATGATTGAAACCCTGTCCCGCCTGGGCGTCGAAGCGGAATTTTATTTACCGGAACGCCTGGCTGAGGGGTATGGTTTAAAAACGAACGGCCTCGCCTATGCCCTGGAACGCGGCTGCTCGCTGGTGGTGACGGTGGACTGCGGCATTACCTCGCTGGAGGAAGCCCGGTGGGCGCGGCAGCAGGGGCTGGAGCTGGTCATTACCGATCACCACCGCCCCGGGCCGGAGCTGCCGGCGGCGGCAGCCGTTGTCAACCCGCTCATCGGTCCGGAGCTGCCGCCCCTTTGCGGCGCCGGGGTAGCCTTCAAGCTGGCCCAATCCCTGGCGGCCGCGGCTGGTCTGAAACAACAGGAGGGTGTGGACGCCGGCTGGGCGCTGGATCTGGTCGCCCTGGCGACAATAGCCGATGCGGTGCCCCTGCTGGGGGAGAACCGCCTTCTGGTCCAGCTGGGCCTGCCGCTCCTGGCCAGCGGCCGGCGGCCGGGCCTGCAGGCCCTGGCTGCGGTGGCGGGGCTTCCGGAACGCGATTGGACAACCCGTGCGGTGGCCTTCAGCCTTATTCCCCGCCTGAATGCCTGCGGCCGTCTGGGGGATGCTGTCCCGGCCCTGGAGCTCTTAATGACCACCTCCACCCAGCGCGCCCAGGAGCTGGCCGTCCACCTGCAACAGGAGAACCAGGCCCGCCGCCTGCTGGAAAGCGGTGTTGCTGCCGAGGCGGAAGCAATGGCCATCGCCGCCCTGGCGGCCGGGGACAGGGGCCTGGTCCTGGCATCGGCCCGCTGGCACCCGGGGGTTACCGGCATTGTCGCCGCCCGCCTGGCAGAGAAGTTCAACTGCCCGGTGATCCTGGTGGCCCTGGAGGGGGCCGCCGGCCGGGGTTCGGGACGCAGTACGCCGGGTATCAACCTGCATCAGGTGTTGACCAGCTGTGCGACGCACCTCTTAACCTTTGGCGGCCATGCCGGCGCGGTCGGGTTGGAGATAGCCGCCGGGGAAATCCCGGCCTTCCAGGCCGCCTTTAATGACGCCATAGCCTCACTGGCAGGCGGACCGCCGCCGTCTCCTACTGTGGCGCCGGAAGTTGAGGTGCTTTTCAGCCAGATGGACTGGCAATTGCTGGCGGAACTGGAGCGCCTGGCCCCCCATGGCGAGGGTAATCCCCGACCCCTCCTCTTTTACAGCGGCGCCTGCCTGCAGTCCGCTCGTCAGGTGGGCAGCGAGGGTGCCCATTTGCAGCTGCTGGCAAGCGGTGAGGGGCGGCAGCTGGGCGGTATCGGTTTTAACATGCAGCTGCCGGTGGGGATCACCGCCGGTGACCCGGTCGACCTGGCCTTTTATCTGGAGCGGAATAGTTACCAGGGCCGGGAGGAGCTGCAGCTGAAGCTGGCCGCCATCCGGCCGGCGTGCCGGGAGGCGCGGGCGGCTGGGGGAGTCGACCTGAGCAAGGACGCGATCCACCCGGCGCCGCCGGCAGGGGCGAAGGCCATGGCGGCGGTAAGGGAGGAAGCGGGCGTATCGCCGCGGGATCTGGTGGCTGTGACCGCAATAGACAGCGGGGGAGGGGCCGGCTTCCCGACCTGGGGCCGGCAGCTGGCGGCAGCCCTGGACAGCGAGCAACCCCCGGCAGGGATAATTTTCGCCACCAGCCTGGCCGTACGCCAGTGTTGCCAGGCGTTAAAACGGTGCTTAAAGTATCCAGTATATTTAAGGCCCCTGGTTCCCTGGTTGGGACGGCGGGGGCTGCAAAGGCATTTAAACGACGGCCGTGGTGGGATTATCACCTGCCACCCTTTTTGGCCGGCTGTCAGGGAGGATGCCATGGCCCGCGGGGAATGGCCGGCGCTCCCGGCGTCCCCGGAGTCCCCGACGCTCCCGGAGTCCCCGACGCTCCCGGAGTCCCCGACGCTCCCGGAGTCCCCGACGCTCCAGGAGTCCCTGGCGCCGCTGTTGTTATCACCCCTGGTGAGTGATGCCGGGGCAGGAACCCTGCTGCCGCCGGCCGGCGACCCGGCGCAGTGGCAGGTGCTGCCGGAGCTGTTACCCCTGTTAAAAGACCTGCTGGCGCATCAGCGGCGGGTTCTCCTTTATGCCCGCAATGCGGCCCATATGGCGCAGCTGGGGTCCAGGCTCCAGCAGGAGCTGGCGGGAGTGCGGGCGGCTGTCGATACTTTCGCCGCCGGCCGCCATCTGCTGCTGGCGCGGGAAGCGGCCTTAAGCGGCCAGCTGCCGTTACTGGTGGCCCGGCGGGAAGTACCGGCCTGGTTTTACCCGGCCGACGTGGTGATCTTTGCTTACTGCCCGGGCAGCCAGGAGGAGGTAGAGCTCGCCCTGCCGGCCAATGAGCGGGCGCTGCCGGTCTTTATCAGCACCGAGGAAGGGGCGTGTCCGGCGCCGGATCTGCGTCAGGAGCTGGCAGATTTTTACCGTTGGTTACAAAAAGGGACTAACAAGGGCCGTGATCTTTACATAATTAATAATAAGGGTTATCATCGACAGTGGTACCTGGCGATTTTTGAGGAACTGGGCTTGCTTCAGGTCGAACGCCGGCAGCGGCAGCTGGCCGTCCGCCTGCAGCCGGCGCCGCAGCGGGGTGATTTGCAGGCTTCGCGGCGCTACCGGCAGCTGGCAGCGGAAAGAGAGCTGGCGCGGGAATTTTATCGGCAATTGACCGGCGGGAGATCATAGGCCCCCCGCCTGAAGGCGGGGGCATCCGCGCCGCGAGAGAGGGTGATGACGTGGACCAGCAGGAATTGCGACAGCTGCAGCAACAGATTAAAAGTTACCAGCCGGGTGCTGACTTGAAGCTGGTAGAGGACGCTTACCTGTTCGCTGCTACCGCCCACCAGGGGCAAAAGCGGCGTTCCGGGGAGGATTATATCAGTCACCCGCTGAGTGTGGCCGCCATCCTGGCGGAATTGCAGATGGATGCGGTGACCATCGCCGCGGCGATCCTCCATGACGTGGTGGAGGATACTAGCGCCAGCCTGGATACTATCAGGGATATCTTTGGCGAGGAAATAGCCCTGCTGGTCGACGGCGTCACCAAGTTGAGCCGTCTGGAATACAAGACCAAGGAGGAGCAGCAGGCGGAGACCCTGCGCAAGATGTTCCTGGCCATGGCCCGCGATATCCGGGTTATCCTGATCAAGCTGGCTGACCGCCTTCATAACATGCGCACCCTGAAGCACCATCCTCCGGAAAAACAGCAGGAGATCGCGCGGGAGACCCTGGAGATCTTTGCCCCCCTGGCCCACCGCCTGGGTATCTTTCGCCTGAAATGGGAGCTGGAGGACCAGGCGCTGCGCTACCTGGAACCGGAGCGTTACTACAAGCTGGTCAACAGCATTAACATGAAGCGCCGCGAGCGGGAAGAATATATCCAGCAGGTGGTCAGCATCCTGGAAGCAAAACTGGCTGAAAGCGGCATTAAAGCTGACATCCAGGGCCGGCCCAAGCACTTTTACAGTATTTACAACAAGATGCAGAAACAGGGCAAGGAACTGAGCGAGATCTACGACCTTATCGCCGTGCGGGTGATTGTCGATTCCGTGAAGGATTGCTACGCTGTCCTGGGCCTGGTCCATGCCCTGTGGAAACCTATCCCCGGGCGTTTTAAAGACTATATCGCTATGCCCAAACCCAACATGTACCAGTCCCTGCATACGACCCTCATCAGCCCCAACGGCGACCCCTTTGAAATCCAGATCCGCACCTGGGAGATGCACCGCACGGCTGAATACGGCATCGCCGCCCACTGGCGCTACAAGGAGGGCGGCGGTTCGGACCCGGATTTTGAGCAAAAGCTGACCTGGCTGCGCCAGCTCCTGGACTGGCAGCGGGAGATGCGCGACCCGCGGGAGTTTATGGAGTCCCTGAAAATCGACCTTTTTTCCGACCGCGTTTATGTCTTTACGCCCAAAGGGGATGTAGTGGAACTGCCGGCCGGTTCGGTGCCGATCGATTTCGCCTACCGCGTGCATACCGATGTCGGCCACCGTTGTACCGGGGCGCGGGTCAACGGCCGTATTGTTACCCTGGACTACCAGCTGAAAACCGGGGACATTGTTGAGATTTTAACTACCAAGGGCAGCCGCCCCAGCCGCGACTGGCTGCATCTGGTCAAGACCTCCCAGGCCAAAAACCGCATCCGCCAGTGGTTCCGCAAGGAAGAACGGGAGAAAAACCTGGTCAAAGGCCGGGAACTCCTGGAGAAGGAATGTCAGAAGCAGGGTTTCGACCCCGAAGAGGCCCTCAAACCGGCCCTGCTCCAGGAGGCAGTACGTAAATTCAACCTGGCTGGTATTGATGAGCTTTATGTGATGGTGGGGGATGGGGTAATTACCCCTCTCCAGGTGCTGGGCCGCTTAAAGGGGGAAGAGCCGCCTTTTCCTGGCGAGACCGCGAAAACAATGGTCAAACCCTGGAGCGACTATGGCAAACCATCCCGTGGCATCCTGGTCCGGGGGTACGACAGCGACAATCTGGATATCCGTCTCGCCCACTGCTGCAATCCCCTGCCCGGGGATGCCATTACCGGCTATATCACCCGCGGGCGGGGGGTAAGCGTCCATCGATCTGATTGCCCGAATATCACCCACCATCTGGAAACGGAAAGGGAACGCATTATCGAGGTGGCCTGGGAGGACGCTGATGAAGCCACCTACCAGGTGCATATTGAGGCCCTGGCCCTGGACCGGCCCCAGCTGGCCATGGACATCATGGCAGCTGTGGCGGACACCAAGACGATCATTAATTCTATCCACGCCCGCGCCACCCGCAATGACCAGGCGCTGGTGGATCTGAAAATTGAAATCCGCAGCCTGGAGCACCTGAACTATATCATGGATAAAATCCGCCGCATCCGCGACGTGATGGACGTCAAACGGGTGGTGCCCGGGTAGCACGGACTTGCTTTTTGTGCTAAACTGGAAAACGGTACCTCACATCTCGCCTCTATTTACAGGGTGTTACGAAGCAGGGTGATAACCATCAGGGCGGTAGTCCAGCGCGTAAAGAGGGCGCGGGTGACGGTGGCGGGACAGGAAGTGGGTGCCATCGGCCCCGGGCTGGTGGTTTTCCTGGGCGTGGGCCAGGGGGATGACGGGGCGGCTGCGGCCTACCTGGCCGGCAGGGTGGCCGGCCTGCGCATTTTTGCCGATGAAGAAGGCCGGATGAATCTGTCGGTCCGGGATGCGGGCGGCGAGGTCCTGGCTGTTGCTCAGTTCACCCTCTACGGCGATTGCCGTAAAGGACGGCGGCCCAGTTTTACCGCCGCGGCCGCGCCGGAGCCGGCCCGGCAGCTTTATGATCAATTTGTCGCCGCGCTGGCGGCGGCGGGCATCCGGGTGGCCACCGGACAGTTTCAGGAGCATATGCTGGTTACCCTGGAAAACGACGGCCCGGTAACCATGCTGCTGGATAGCGATAAGCTGTTTTAGCGAAGCGGCAAAATGAAAGTCGGGGGGAAGTGGATTGATGTTTCTTAAAACCCTGGTAGTAGGCTCCATCAGTACCAATTGCTACCTGGTGGGCTGCCCGGAAACGCACGAGGGAGCCGTCATTGACCCCGGTGCCGAGGAGGAGCGGATTCTAGCCGCAGTCCGGGCGGCGGGTTTAACCATCCGCTTCATCATCAATACCCACGGCCATATTGACCATATCGGCGCTAACGGCGCCGTTAAGGATGCCACCGGTGCCGCCATCCTTATCCATAAAGATGACGCCGCCTGCCTGGCGGAACCCGAGCGTAATCTTTCCACCCTCATGGGCGCTCGCGTCAGCAGCCCGGCTGCCGACCGCCTCCTGCAGGAGGGCGACACCATCAGCATCGGCCGCACTATCAACCTGAAGGTTATTCATACTCCCGGCCATACGCCGGGCGGTATCTGCCTCAAGGGGGAGGACCTGGTTTTTACCGGCGATACCCTCTTCGCCGGCTCCATCGGCCGCACCGATTTCCCCGGCGGCTCCTTCAGCCAGCTGATTAATGCCGTTAAAGAGAAGCTCTTTACCCTGGATGACGGCCTGAAGATCTATCCCGGCCACGGTCCGGCATCGACCATTGGCGCCGAGCGTGCCGGCAACCCCTTTTTCGACTGATGTTTACTCACATCTCATATGGAGGAATGGTATGCTGACCAATCGACCGCGGGGTACGGAAGACATCCTGCCGGATACGATCGACCGCTGGTACCGTCTGGAGGCTGTCGCCCGCGAGGTCAGCCGTCTTTACGGCTATCGCGAAATCCGCACGCCTGTTTTTGAACATAGTGAGCTTTTTAACCGTGGCGTCGGCGACACTACCGATATTGTCGAGAAGGAAATGTACACCTTTACCGACCGCGGCGGCCGCAGTGTGACCCTGCGGCCCGAGGGGACGGCGCCGGTGGTACGCGCTTTTTTGGAGCACCACCTGGAGGCCGGGGGGCTGCCGGTGAAGCTTTTTTACTTTGGTCCCATGTTTCGTTACGGCCGCCCCCAGACCGGCCGTTTGCGCCAGTTTCACCAGTTCGGCGTCGAGGCCTTCGGCTCCCGTGACCCGGCCCTGGACGCCGAGGTGATCGCCATGGCGATGGACCTTTGTAGCCGCCTGGGCCTGCGCGATCTGGAACTGCATCTCAACAGCGTCGGCTGCCCGGCCTGCCGGCCGCAGCACCGGGAGGAGCTGCAGGCCTACCTGCGGCCGCACTTCCAGGAGCTGTGCCCTACCTGCCAGGGCCGCTTTGAGCGTAACCCCCTGCGCATTTTTGACTGCAAGAGCCCGGTCTGCCAGGAGATAGTCGCTGCTGCACCCACAGTGGCTGCTTCCCTGTGCCCGGACTGCAGCAGCCATTTCGGCCGTGTTCAGGAACATCTCCGCGACCTGGGGCTTGATTTTATTATTGATGCTCAGCTGGTACGCGGCCTGGATTACTACACCAATACGGCCTTTGAGATCATGGTCCAGGGGATCGGCGCCCAGAATTCTATTGGCGGCGGCGGCCGTTACGACGGCCTGGTGGCGGCCCTGGGAGGCAAACCGGTGCCGGGCATTGGCTTTGGCCTGGGCCTGGAACGGGTGCTGCTGGCCCTGGCAGCCCAGGGCCGGGAGCCGCTGCCGGATCGGGGCATCGATGTCCTGGTGATCACGGCCGGCAGCGGGGTGGACAGGGCGGCGGTACGCCTGCTGGCGCACCTGCGCGCCGGGGGTTTAAGCGCTGACCGGGATTACCTGGGCCGCAGCGTCAAGGCGCAGATGAAGTTTGCCGGCCGCTACCCGGCGCGCCTGGCCCTGATCCTGGGCGAAGAGGAGCTCTCCCGCGGCGTGGCCGGCGTCCGTCGCCTGGATACGGCGACCCAGGAAGAAGTACCCCTGGAGGCGGTAGTGGCATACTGCCGCCGGTTGTTGCAGCAGAGCTGACGCCCGCTTATTAAACTTTATGTCAGTATACCGCCACCAGCCAACGGGAGAAAATAGAGGCAGGCCAACTATAATCAGGAACTGGCGTAGCCAGTTCCAACGACACTCTTGCTTCCTGCCTCTTGCCTCCTGCATCTATTTACGGAGGAGCAGCTCATAACAGCGTGCTATCTCCAACGAACGGGAGAAAATAGGGCGGGCAAGCGCTAATCTGAATCCGGCGCAGCCGGTTGTGACAAGCCTCCCGCATCTCACCTCCCACATCTCACATCTCATTTTCGGAGGAGCGTTGATCAAAGTGCTAGAGTCTATGGCCGGGCTGCGGCGCAGTCACGGTTGCGGCGAGCTGCGGCCTGAAGATAAAGACCGGGAAGTAACCCTGATGGGCTGGGTGCACCGGCGCCGTGACCACGGTGGTCTTATCTTTATCGACCTGCGCGACCGTTCCGGCCTGGTCCAGGTGGTCTGCGACCCGGAGGCGGGGGCAGCCTTCCAGAAAGCGGAAGGGATCCGCAGCGAATATGTGGTGGCGGTAACCGGTCGGGTACGCTTGCGGCCGCAGGGGACCGTCAACCCCAAATTGCCTACCGGGGCCGTCGAGGTGGCGGCCCGGCAGCTGCGCCTTCTCAACCGCGCCAAGACGCCGCCCTTTTATATTGAGGATGATATCGACGTTGACGAGGCTTTGCGCCTGCGCTACCGTTACCTGGACCTGCGCCGCCCGGAGATGCAGCGCATTATGCAGCTGCGCTACCGGACTACCAGGGCTATCCGCGCTTTTCTGGACCGGCGGGGTTTCTGGGAGATGGAAACCCCGATGCTGACCCGCAGTACCCCGGAGGGAGCGCGGGATTTCTTGGTACCCAGCCGGCTGCGGGCCGGGGAATTCTTCGCCCTGCCCCAATCACCCCAGCTCTTCAAGCAGATCTTGATGGTGGCCGGCATGGAACGCTACTTCCAGATCGTCCGCTGTTTCCGCGATGAAGACCTGCGCGCTGACCGCCAGCCGGAGTTTACCCAGCTGGATATAGAGATGTCTTTTGTCCAGCGTGACGATATCCTGAGCCTGGTGGAAGAGCTGATGGCCGCTGTCTTTCAGGAAACCCTGGGGGTGGAGATGGCCTTACCCCTGCCGCGCCTGACCTATCAGGAGGCTATAGCCCGCTATGGTTCCGATAAGCCCGACCTGCGCTTCGGCCTGGAGATCGTCGATGTCTCCGACCTGGTTCGGGGGTGCGGCTTTAAGGTTTTTGCCGGTGCGGTCGCCGGGGGTGGCGTGGTCCGGGGACTATGTGCGCCTGGTTGCGCTGACTTTTCCCGCCGCGAGCTGGATGAATTGACTCATTTTGCGGGCCAGTACGGCGCCAGGGGACTGGCCTGGATGGCCATTACTACTGAAGGCGTGCGTTCTCCTATTGCTAAATTCTTTTCTCCGCAGGAGCTGGAGGACCTGGTGACCCGGATGGGTGGCCGCCAGGGTGACCTGCTCCTCTTTGTTGCCGGTACCGCGGCAGTGGCGGCCACCGCCCTGGGGGCGCTGCGCCTGGAGCTGGGCCGGCGTTTGCATCTTTATGATGAAGACCGGCTGGCCTTTACCTGGGTGACGGAATTCCCCCTGCTGGAATATAGCCCGGAGGAAAAGCGCTATGTGGCCGTCCATCACCCCTTTACCATGCCCGTGGAAGCAGACTGGCCGTTGCTGGACAGCGAGCCTTTAAAGGTGCGCGCCCAGGCCTATGACCTGGTATTAAACGGCGTCGAGCTGGGCGGGGGCAGCATTCGCATTCACCGCCGCGACATCCAGGAAAAGATGTTCAGCCTGCTGGGTTTTACGCCGGCAGAGGCGCGGGAGAAATTCGGCTTTCTGCTGGAGGCCTTTGAATACGGGACACCGCCCCACGGCGGTATCGCCTTCGGCCTGGACCGTATGGTGATGCTCATGGCGCGGCGGGAGACCATCCGCGACTGCATCGCCTTCCCAAAGACCCAGAGCGGCACCTGCCTGCTGACCGCGGCACCGTCACCGGTCACCCCGGAACAACTCCTGGAGCTGCATCTGAAGATTACCGCCCGGCCCGCCGGTAAAGCAGGCGGCGCCGGCGAAGCATAATGCGCGCTTGTCTTGCCTACGCCGTGGGTTTTGGTTATTGTGAGGTAAAGCAGGCGGCGCCGGCGAAGCATAATGCGCGCAGCAGTGCTGGCGCATGCCCCTATAAGTTGGCGCCATGTCTGCAATAACTCAATGCGGGGATCAAGAAATACCATGCGCGCCCATCGTGTCAAAATTTTGATCGCAGCAGTCTGACGCTCCAATCTTTGGCGGGCAGGGTAGATCGCGATTTTACGTGCGTCAGCACTGGGCGCCGAGTATAGCACTTGCAAAGTGGTTGAGTTTGTGTTAACATCATTCCTGACAGAAGGGACCGGCAAACGGCGGGTCCACTGTCACCGGCTAAGAATAGCTGAAGTAAAGCCGGCAAAAGATTTACCCTGCGATGTTCGTGTATCACCGTGTAAGTTTTGAGCCAACACCAAAACTTAGGGAGCCTGACCTCTGAGCGTAGCTTGCATGCCCCCCTGGCAGGGGAAGCAAAAAGCGATCAGGGAGGCACCCACCTGCAATAGCAGGTTCAAGAACACACGGTGAACACGGCATTTGTGGGGTTTTATTTTATGGTGATCCCGATGGAGACTTTCTGGTCGCGTACAGAAATGCTTATCGGCCCGGCCGGGCGGCAACGCCTGGCGGCCGCGCGGGTAGCGGTGATCGGCACCGGCGGCGTCGGGTCCTTTGCTGTGGAGGGCCTCGCCCGCGCCGGGGTGGGGTTCCTGGAACTGGTAGACCCGGACGTGGTCCAACCCAGCAACATCAACCGCC
Source organism: Moorella sp. UBA4076 (assembly GCA_002383405.1). Lineage (GTDB taxonomy): Bacteria > Bacillota > DSM-521 > Neomoorellales > Neomoorellaceae > Neomoorella. Next base: position 1,325 of record DFYS01000156.1, on the reverse strand, counting down.
AGCTGCCGGCCCTGCATTCGACCCTGGGACAGCCCAAGGTGGAGGTTCTGGCGCGGCGCTGCCGGGATATCAACCCGGAAGCCGTTGTTGTCCCCCGCCAGGAGGTCTACAGCCCCCGGGAGGGCTCAATATTTGTGCGGGCGGACCTGGACTGCCTGGTGGATGCCATTGACAGCGTGCCAGCCAAGGTTGACCTTCTGGCTACCGCTCTGACAAACGGGGTGCCGGTGGTCAGCAGCATGGGTGCCGGCAAGCGCCTTGATCCCACCCGTTTGCGGGTGGCGGATATCAGCGCCACCAGCGGTTGCCCGCTGGCGCGGGTTGTCCGGCGGGGTCTCCGGGCGCGGGGGGTTGACGGCAGGCTGATGGTGGTCTATTCGGAGGAACCTCCTCTGGCTGCTCGCGGGCAACCGGAACTGGAGCCGGGGGCCAAAGAACCTCCCGGCAGTATGATTTTTGTCCCGGCTGCGGCCGGCCTGCTCCTGGCCAGCCTGGTAGTAAGGGGCCTCCTGCGGGAAACGTAAAGCTTTATGCTTCAATATACCTTCTTCTCACCTCCTGACTCCCACTTCCAACTTCTCACTTCTAACCTCTATTTTCCGGGTTGCCCCCGGCTCCGGATTACGCTATACTGGATAAGGGTATGCTCTGAGGAAGGAGGCGGGGAGAGGATGAGCAGGCAACCAGGTGAGGAGAGTTCCTATGCCCCCCAGCGGGATGATTTGCTGCTGCGGCTGCGCAAGATTGACGGCCAGGTCAAAGGCATTCACCGCATGATCGAAGATGACAAGTACTGCGTCGACATTCTTATTCAGCTTGCCGCCGCCCGCGCCGCCCTGAAAAAGGTCGGCACGATGATTTTTGAAGCCCACGTCCGGGGCTGCGTCCGGACAGCCCTGGTCAACCAGGAAGATGGGGAAATCCTAAACGAACTTATCGATGTTTTAAACCGCTTCACCAGCTAACTGAAAGCTGCTGCGGCCTTTGGCCGCGAGGTGAGCTGTTTGTTGTTACGGTCAGGTAAATCCTGGGGAGAGATATTAACCCTATAGCCAGGGGTCGCCCTATGACCTCTTAGTACCTTACGGCTTCAAANNGTCACGCCGGCAAGATTGGGTTGTGGGCGGAGCCCGCATTGGTCCCTTAAGCCCAAACATCTTCGCAAAGCGGGGAAAAATATCGCAGCAAGATTTTGGTTTGAGGCTATGCCGGGTTAGGAAAAAGCGGAAGGAGAGATTGGACTTGGCAGCTGCAAGTATTGTTACCCTGACGGATGCTAATTTTACGGAAGAGGTACTCGCCTGCGAAATACCGGTGCTGGTTGA
>DFYS01000155.1 GCA_002383405.1 Moorella sp. UBA4076 | reverse complement strand
GTTCGAGCCCCTGCTGGCGCACCAGGAAAAGCGAGAAACGCCAACGGTTCCGAGGATCGAGCCGCTGGCGTTTCGGCGTTTCTGGAGGGCTTGGGGCGGCCGGGTCGAATAAATCCAGGCCGGTGTATAGGTTTCGGCGTTTCTGGATGGCTTGAGGCCCAAATCGGGTACAACTTCCGGCAGCGGACGGCACCCCTTCCTGATTTGTTTTACTACTTCTACATGGTTAGCGGTTGCCGTATAACCGGATGGCAGAAGCCGCAGGGCGACTGGAATCCTGCTCTACGGGGCGGCGCGGCAGATTACCCCGCGGCCGCGCCGCTTTGAGAAGGTCCACCGCAGTAAGATAATTGCCGTCTGGAAGGGTGAACATACCGTCGCCGGGCACGCCACTCCTGGCGATTACAACTTACCCTGAAGTACGTTGTCGGCCTGGAAAACGGCTTTTATTTTACCGATTACTGTGTTAACCTGGAAGCAAGTAAGGCAGCACCCGACATGATCGAATAGCGGGAAAGGAGCGAATCTCTTATGGCCCTGCCGTATAACCTGGGGGTTACCCTGTCCCTGGCTGCCAAGAAACTGGCGCAGGGTAACCCGCGGCAAATAGCTGCCGGCAAGGGGGTAAGTTGGGATAGCGAAAAACAGGAGTTCATCCTCACCTCTTTAAACGATACGTTTCGGATCTCATATCCCGGCGCGGCCATCGGCAACGAGCAGGGCGCTCCCGTCGACCCGCACCTGCAGGTTTTAATCCTGCACTACCTGACAGGTCCGGCAGCCACCCTGGAGGGGGAGTGGATTTCCTTCAAGGAACTCCCTGGCGGCATAATCTACCAGCAGCCCTTTTATGGCCGCGCCGTCCTGCCCCTGGTCCGTACCTTCGGCCCGAACCCCGCCGGCCTTATCGCTGCCGGCACAGCCCTGGCGGGACGGCCGGTAGCCCATGGCGATGCTGCCATTGAGCTATGCCCTTTCCCGCAACTTCCTGTAAGGTTGGTTATCTGGGCCGGTGACGAAGAGATCCCTCCCAGTGCTACCATCCTTTTTGATGCCGCGGCGGCAACTATCCTGGCCACCGAGGATTATGCCGTCCTGGCCGAATATCTTGTCAAACGCTTGCGGGAGCAGGCCGGGGAGTCGAGGCAGCCATCAAGCAGGTAATCAGCGTCAGTCTGGGTGGAGCAGCGAGGGATTACCGGTTCAAGCTGACCTGCGGCGGCGAAACAGTCCTCCTGGAAAGGCGCGGCTGCGACGGCCGGGTCGACCTGGCCGCCAGCCTCATCAGGGAGCTCGATGGCCGGGTGGATGCCCTGGGATTGGGCGGTGTTAACTTTTATTACCATCTCGGGACCCGGCGCTACCCCAGCCCCACAGGCCAGTATCTGGCCCGCCAGGTTAAAACAACACCATTGGTGGACGGCTGCGGGTGGAAGCGGTGGGTAGAGCCCCTGGCAGTAAAACACCTGGCCCTGGTGCCCCCCGGCAACCCGGCCTTAGTTGTTTCCATCCTGGACCGCTTCTGGCTGGCTAACGCTTTACAGACCGCTGGTTACCCCGTCGTGGCCGGGGATGCAGCCTGCGCTCTCAAACTTCCCCTGGGTTTTTCTCTGTCAACCTTTACGGCCCTGGGTTATTTAACTATGCCCTTTCTGGCCCATTTACCCCTGCGCTATCTTTACCCCCTGAACCCGACCCCCCCAAAGGGCTATTCTTCTGCCCGCCATCTGCTCGCCAGGGCAAAAATCATTGCCGGCGACTGGCATTTCATCCGCCACCACCTGCCTGTTGCCCTGCAGGGTAAAGTGATTATCACCAGCGGCACCACTCCCGGCGACCGTGAACTCCTGCGCCGTCGCGGCGCCGGCTGGCTTTTATCCACTACGCCTGACTTTGATGGCATCAGCCCGGCGGCCAATGCGGTGGAGGCTATTCTGGCGAGTCTGGGGATAGAAGAGGAGCAGTACACTGTCCTGGCGGAAAGATGGGGTTGGCTGCCTGATGGAGTTGAGAAGTGAGAGAGTGCCGGGTTCCTGTCTGCAACTCGTCGCGCTGGCATCCTGTGGCTGATGCCGCAGGTACGGCATGGGGTGAGGCTGGCGCGCAAAGGCTGATTAAAAGGCTTGCACTATCCCCATCCCTGTGGCACTATAATACATATAGTATGGCGCAGCAGCCCTACGGACCACGGGGGAATAAATAGCGCAACCCGGCGAATTGGTGTGGAAAGCAAGAGGGTTGATATCGCACGTCGCGGGGATTGATGGCAAAACCAGCGCTGCAGATTTCGCGGCAGTAATTTGACTGGCGACTTTTTTGGCTGGGATGGGAATGAATTTGGACTTAAAAACCATCGGTGAATTTGGCCTTATTGAACGCCTGAAGCAAGAGGCGATTGTAGTCCCGGACAGGGTTGTTATGGGCATCGGTGACGATGCAGCGGTTTTAAAAGGAGAGGGCGGGTACCTGACCCTGGCCTCTACCGACATGCTGGTGGAAGATATCCATTTCACCCTGGCGACAGCCACGGCGCGGGAAATCGGCTACAAAACGATGGCGGTAAATGTCAGCGATATTGCCGCCATGGGCGGGATACCGGAACAGGCGCTTATATCGCTGGGTTTACGACCGGAGCAGACAGTGGCTTTCGTGGACGAGCTCTATGCCGGCTTGCGGGAATGCGGCCGGCTTTTCGGCGTCAATATTATCGGCGGCGACACTGTATCTTCACCGCGGGCGATGGTGATCAACCTGGCCATCCTCGGCCGGGTGGAGGAGGATGCCTGCCTTTACCGCAGCGGCGCCCGGCCGGGAGATATCCTGCTGGTAACCGGCAATCTGGGCGCAGCGGCCGCCGGGCTGGATACCCTCCTCGACCCGCGGCCGGCCACAGCGGCAGCCCTGACCTTCGCCCGCAGGCGCCACTTCCGACCCACACCGCGGGTGGCGGAAATCCGCGCCGCCGTGGCAGCAGGCGGAATAACCGCTGCTGATGATATCAGTGACGGCCTGGTAGCGGAGATATACACCATCGCCCGCGCGTCAGGGGTGGGTATCATCCTGGAGGCTGCCGCCCTGCCCATCGACCCGGCCACCAGAGAGCTGGCCGCTCTTTACCAGAAGGATCCCCTGGATTATGCCCTTTATGGCGGCGAGGATTTCGAACTGCTCCTCAGCTGCCGGCCGGAAAGAGTAACTGCTGTCCAGAAGGCGGTAGCCGCTTGCTGCACCACGCCGGTTACGCGCATCGGTTCGGTAGTCCCGGCCGCCGAGGGTATCGCCATCGTCCGGGCCGGCAAAAAACTGCCCCTCCATCCCGGTGGCTATAACCACTTCCAAAGACAATAAACTGCGGGTCGTTTCCCGTTGAAACCAGTTAAAGGAAGTGCTTGCTTTGCTCCCTCATAATTATCTCGTCATCGACCTGGAAACCACCGGCCTGGACCCGGAGCGCGACCGGATTATCGAAATTGCCGCCGTGCGCCTGGAAAAGGGCACCATAACCGGCCAGCTGCACACCCTGATTAATCCCGGTTGCCCTGTACCACCTTACATCCAGAAACTGACAGGTATCAATGACGCCATGGTTGGCGGGGCACCCAGCCTGGAGTCGATTCTGCCTGCTTTGCAGGAACTGTCAACAGCCACCATCCCTGTCGGTCATAACGGCAGTTTTGATCTTGCCTTCCTGGACCGCGCCCTGGGCTCCAGCACCTGGCACCAGCCCCTGCTGGACACCCTGGCCTTGAGCCGTATCCTTTTCCCCCGCCTGCCTTCTTACCGCCTGGAGTTTTTGAACCATCAATTCGACCTCGAGGCTCACGAGCACCACCGTGCCCTGGGCGATGTGCTGGTCACCATCCAGCTGCTGCATACCCTCTGGCAGGCCACGCTGGCCCTTGAGCGCCAGCTTTTAACCAGGATGCTGCCATTGGCCCCGCCCGGCCTGCAGTCATGGTTCCAGGCCGCCCTGGCCGCCGCGCCATCCCCGGCACCGGCGGCGGAAATCGCTGCTACCGGCCTTTTTGCTCCCCGGCAAACCCCACCGTTACCACCCAGCCCTCCCGATTTCCGCCCCGAGGAAATAGCCGCACTTCTGGCCCCGGGAGGATTGCTGGCCCAAAAGCTGAACGGCTATGAATTCCGTCCCCAGCAAAACGAAATGCTCCAGGCAGTAGCCCGCGCTCTGGCCGGCAACCAGCACCTTATCGTCGAGGCCGGCACAGGTACAGGTAAGTCACTGGCCTACCTCCTGCCAGCCATATACTGGGCCTGTCACCGCGGTAAAAGAGTAGCCATCGCCACCCACACTATCAGCCTGCAGGAGCAGCTGATGCACAAAGACCTGCCCTTGCTCAAAGAATCCCTGCCGTTTCCCTTCAAGGCCGCTCTAGTCAAGGGCCGCAATAACTACCTCTGCCGCCGTAAACTGCGTGACTACCTGCACAACCCGCCCGCGGGGGAAGAGGAACGCAGCTTTATCCTCAGGGTGATGCGCTGGGTTAAAGAAACCACTACCGGCGACCTGGGGGAGATGAAGCTGACCCCGGCGGAGGAGAATTGCCGCTATGCCCTGGCTGCTGAAAAAGAAACCTGTGCCGGCAATAGCTGCCCCTTCCATGAAAACTGCTTTGTCAATGTCGCCCGCCGTGAGGCGGAAGCAGCGCGGATCCTGGTTTTAAACCATTCCCTGCTTTTAAGTGATGTCCGCTTGAATAACCAGGTCCTCCCTGATTACCCTTACCTGATCATCGATGAAGCCCACCATCTTGAAGACGCAGCTACCGAACACCTGGGAACCTCGGTGCGGCAGGCTGGCTGCAATTTCTTCCTCTTCCGCCTGGGACGAAAAGGCCAGCCTCACAGCTTTCTGAGCCGGGTCTGGAACCTGGCCGCTCGCCTGACGGACGAGAAAAACACCGGACTGCATCCCCTGCTGGCGGACCTGGAGGGGACGGTGGCCCGCACTCATGAACAATGGCAGAATTTCTGGGATGCCCTGGGGAAATTGAGTGCTGCTGCCCTGTGGGAACGCCACAGCACGACCCTGCGTTTTACCGCCCGCCTGAAAGAAACGCCGGCCTGGGATAACCTGATAACTGCTTTCGGCCATTTGGAGGAAACCCTGGCCGGCCTGGCCGGCCGCCTGGCACGCCTGAACGAGTTGTTGGATGCCGCCGGTGCCGAGGAGATGGCCGCCGATGCCGCCAACCTGGGGAATATCTTCGCCGGGTATAACCACGACCTGGCTGAAATCCTTGATGCTAATCCGGCTGCCAGCGTCAGCTGGCTGGAAAAAAATAACGCCGGCCAGTATACCCTCTATACCGCCCCCCTGGAAATCGGCCCCCTGCTGGCTGAATTGCTCTTTCAACAAAAACAGGCCGTTATATTAACCTCAGCAACTATAACCGTCGCCGGCTCCTTTGATTTTTACAGGCAGCAGGTGGGGCTAACGGCGTTACCCCCCGCACGCATCGCCACCTGCCAGGTAGCCTCACCCTTTGACTACCATTCCCAGGCCCTGGTATGTGCAGCCCGGGAATTACCCAACCCGGGCCAGCTGAACGACAGCGCTTATGCAGCTGCCATCGCCCCGGTAATCGCGCAGATCTTGCCGGCCGTAAACGGCCGCACTCTGGTCCTGTGCACCTCCCACCGTTTTTTACGCCATATCTATGACCTTTTGAACACCATGCTGGCCGGCAGTGATTACAGCGTGCTGGCCCAGGGCATCGACGGCGGCCGCTCCCATCTGCTGGAGGAATTTCGCCAGATCCCGCGGGCTGTTCTCCTGGGGGCTAACAGTTACTGGGAAGGCATTGACCTGCCCGGCGATCTGCTGCGCTGCGTCATTATCCCGCGCCTGCCTTTCCCGTCCCCCGGCATACCGGTCCATGCCGCCCGCACGGAACACCGGGCGGCGCGGGGAGAAAACCCCTTTGCCACCCTGAGCCTGCCCCAGGCTATTATTCGTTTCCGCCAGGGATTCGGCCGCCTGATCCGGAGTGCCAGTGACCGCGGGGCGATGGTCGTCCTCGACCAGCGCCTCCTCTCCCAGCGTTACGGCCGCCGTTTCCTGCAGTCGCTGCCGCCGGTTACAACATCTGAAGTCACTCCCGCCGAGCTCCCCGCCAGGCTCGCTGCATGGTTCAATCCGCCTGCCCGCACCTCTTAAGGCTCTTAATTCTTCTGGCAGGACGGAAAACAGCTACACCCTTTACCAGGGATCAGGCGTTATCGGTGTCGATAACATGGTTTTCGCTTTGCCGGGTTAGTCCCTTAAGTCCGGACATCTTCGCAAAGTGGAAAGAAAATATCGCGGCAGGATTTTGGTTCCGGCTTTGCCGGCTTAGGCACTTTTTGCCCGCCTCCTTAATACTATAATTAAAGAGGGTTACCCATAGCGGCACATTACCAGCAGCCGAACGGCAGCAGCCAGAGGCAGGCAGGCTTCGTTCGGGAACCCAGCACTTAAATTTATGTTCAGTGGCTCATGCCGGAATTTAAGCAAAGCAGGATGAGTGCCGGGTTCCAGCAGGCCTCTCACCTCTAACTTCACCCATCTTATTTACCCGGGGCGAGGTGAAAAGTATGCGGGTTTATTTTGTTCCCCTGCCGTCATTCTTAAAGCGCCTGTTAAAAAAGATCTTGCACCAGGAATGAGGGGGAACCCCTCTTCTTTTTTAGCATAAAAACGCCCATCCCGCCATTACAATTAACCATGGGGGTGGGATTAAGATGCGCACTGTCAAGTATTTCGCCCTGGGTCTGATTCTGGGAGTAGGGTTAACCTGGAGCTGGTTCGCCTGCAACACTAAAACACAGGGCGGGGAACCGGCTTTGCCGGCTGCAGCCACCGCCCGGGAGCAGGCACCCTTTGAGGTAATATATAACTTTTACCAGGCCTTAAGCGAAGGGAAAGAAGACCAGATCGCTGAGCTGGTAACCCCGGAGTTCTGGAATACCATGAAAAACGCCGGCCTTCTGCAAACCTGGCAGCAACGCCGGCAGCAGGACCCCTCCCTGCGTTTTGTTATCTTCCTCCTCAAGGAACAGGAAGCCGATTTAAAAGCCGGTACCGCCCGGGCGCGGGGAAGCGCCGAATGGGTCTCGGCCCGGGAGGGCAAGCTCTCTGTTCCCCAAACAGTAACCCTGCTCAAAGCAAGGGGTATATGGAGAATAAAGGATATCAAAGAACAGGGGTAAGTATTCGTCATGCCTGCCAAAGAAAAACAGGCCTTTGGGCCTGGTACTCACGCCCCGCATCGGGGCCCGCGTTTTAAGCTTGATTTTGGGCCTGATCTTCCCTGGCAGTGGTCTACTCTGCTGGTTACTGGCGTCTTGCTGCCATTAACTAACGCCCGGCTATGCCGGCCATGCCGCCCATGCCTCCAGCCAGCAGGCAGAGCCCCAGCTTCTGGCCGCCAACACCCAGCGCCAGGGGAGTACCCCAGCCCATGGCCAGGGTAACTACAAAAAAGAGGCAGCCGACACTTAAACCCTGGACAAGCCCCCGGGCAGCGGCGATGCGTGCCGCCTGCAAACCCCCGGCAAAAACGGCCAGGGCGACGATGATACTGGCCAGTACCGGTAACAGGCCTGCGGACAGGGGGGTAAAATAGAACAACAACCCCAGCAATACGGCCATACCAAAGCCCGCCAGCATGGCATAGAGCAACCCGGTTAAAACCGCCCGCAACGAGTTCTCACCTCCTGATTTCTACCTTTATCACCTAAACCCTATGCCGGTCGCGGCGATAAAATAACCGCTCCTCAATAAAAGCCAGCAGGTATTTTTTATTGAACGTCGAAATTAAGGAAGGATAGGGCAGCAGGAGGAAGAAAATCTTTGACTTTACATATCGGTTTCCCAACAGCTCTGATCTATTACAGTCATTTTCCTTTCTGGCAGGGCTACTTTAACCGTTTAGGGGTGGAAATTGTTACCTCCCCGCCAACAACCAGGACCATTCTCGATGACGGCGCCCGCGAAGCCGTTGCTGATGCCTGTATACCGATTAAACTCTACCACGGTCATGTCCTGACCTTGAAAGATAAAGTCGATGCCCTTTTCATCCCGCGGATGGTAAGGATCAACCGCCGGGCTACTTTTTGCCCCAAATTTTTGGGTTTACCCGATATGGTACGGGCCACCCTGACCGGGCTGCCGCCCATTATCGACCTTCAGGTCGATGCCGGCCGGGGTTTGCTGGGCCTGTGGCCTACCTGCCGGGGGCTGGCCGAGCTGCTGGGTTTTAGCCTGGGTACGGCCTGGCCGGCCTACCGGGAGGGTAACAAACACCAGCGCGCCTACGAAGAATTACTGCGCAAAGGGTACCTGCCCCTTCAGGCCATGGCCCGGTTAAGGGGAGAAGCCGTCGAAGCCCCGTCCCGGCAGCCCGGGGCTTTAAATCTGGCTGTGCTGGGCTATCCCTATCAGGTTTATGACGATTATATCAGTCTGGATATCATTGGTAAATTACAAAAAATGAGGGCCAATATAATGACCATGGAAATGCTCCCCCCCCGGCGGCTGTTCCAGCTCAGCAGCCGTTTACCCAAACGCCTCTTCTGGCATTTCTCCAATCTGGTAATAGGAGCGACTTACCACTATCTCCAGCAGGGCGATATAGACGGCATCATCCATGTTACCGCCTTTGGCTGCGGCCCTGACGCTATGGTTGACAAGCTGATGGAACTCGATGTCCGCGGAATCAGCCAGGGAAAAGTAGCCTATATGTCACTCAGTATTGACGAGCAAACCGGCGACGCCGGGGTAACCACCCGCCTGGAAGCCTTTGTCGACATGCTCCACCAAAGAAGGGAAAACCGGTGAAAAAGGTTTCCTTTGCCCATATGGGTTATTCCTACCTGGGTTTCAAACAGCTGGTAGAGGATATGGGCTTTGCAGCCATTGTCCCCCCCAGTCCCAGCCCGGCCACCCTGGACCGGGGCGTCCAGTATGCGCCGGAATTTGCCTGTATCCCCTTTAAAATGGTCCTGGGGACTTACCTGGAGGTTTTAGAACAGGGAGCGGAAATAATTATCACCTCCGGGGGGGTAGGGCCATGCCGGGCCGGCCTCTACGGTATGTTGCATGAAAAAATCCTGCGCAACCTGGGGTTCGACTTTGAGATCTTTGTCTTTGATCCCCCTCTGACGGGCTTATGGCGTTTCTATAGCAAATTAAGGCGGGTGGTCCGGGGAGCCGGCCTTTCCTGGCCGGCCTTTGTCGACGTTGTCCGCCGTGCCTGGGCCAAACTAAAACTCCTCGATGCCCTGGAGCAGCTGGCCAGCAATACCCGCCCCTATGAATTAAAACGCGGCGAAACCACCCGCACCTTTCATGACTGCCTGAAAATAGTTGATCAAGCTCGCAACCTGAAGGAAATAGCCAGCGCCCGGCAGGAGTGCCAGCAACTGCTGCAGAATATCCCCCGCGACCCCGGCCGTCATCCCCTCAAGATCGGTATCGTCGGTGAAATTTACGTTATGCTGGAACCCTTTATGAACCTGGAAATAGAGAAAACCCTGGGGGAGATGGGGGTTGTAACCCACCGTTCCATCTATTTAACCCAGTATACAGCTACGGACGTTCTCGCCCACGGCACGATGGATGTACGCCAGCTGGCGTACCCTTATCTCAACCAATTCGTCGGCGGCCACGGCCAGAATAGCGTCGGGGAAACCATCCTTTATGCCCGCAACGGTTTCGATGGTGTTGTCCAGGTGGCTCCCTTTACCTGTATACCCGAGATTGTCGCCAAAAGCATCCTGCCACGGGTGAGCCAGGACTTCAGGATCCCCGTTCTGAGCCTGACTATTGACGAACAGACCGGCCGCGCCGGGGTCGAGACCCGTTTGGAAGCCTTTATCGATCTTTTACGCGAGCGGCGTGAGCAAATGGAGGCCAGACCTTATGCAGCCCTGTTACCTGGGTATTGATGTTGGTTCCGTCAGTACCAACATTGTTATCATCAATGCTGCCGGAGAGGCTTTAAGCAGCCTGTATATACGCACCATGGGCCAACCCATCCAGGCCATCAAAGAAGGCCTGCGCCAGATAAAGGCTGACCTGCCAGAAGATGTGCTTATTAATGGTGCCGGTGCTACCGGCAGCGGCCGTTACCTGGCCGGGGCGATTATTGGTGCCGATATTATAAAAAACGAGATTACCGCCCATGCCGTTGCTGCCCGCCAGGAAGTGCCGGCGGTCCAGACCATCCTGGAAATCGGCGGCCAGGACTCCAAGATAATCATCCTGCGGCAAGGAGTAGTAACCGATTTTGCCATGAATACCGTCTGCGCCGCCGGGACGGGTTCCTTCCTTGACCAACAGGCCGCCCGCCTGGGAATCCCTATCGAAAACTTCGGCGAGCTGGCACTGAAGTCCCGCCACCCGGTACGTATTGCCGGCCGCTGTACCGTTTTTGCCGAGTCCGATATGATTCACAAGCAGCAGATGGGGCACAATATAGAAGATATTATCGGCGGCTTAAGCGAAGCCCTGGTCCGTAACTATCTCAACAACGTGGCCAAGGGTAAAGAGATACTGGCCCCGGTTGTTTTCCAGGGCGGAGTAGCGGCCAACGCCGGCATCCGCGCCGCTTTTAGCAAAGCCCTGCAACAGGATATTATCGTACCGCGCCATTTTGCCGTTATGGGAGCCCTGGGTGCCGCTCTCCTGGCCCGCAATTACGTCAACAAGGAACGGGTAACCAGGTTTAAGGGTTTCGACGTCGCTGAAGACAATTTCCGCGTCAGCAGTTTTATCTGCCGGGGGTGTTCAAACCAGTGTGAAATTGTTAATATAGAGGAAGAAGGGAATATCATTGCCCGCTGGGGGAGCCGCTGCGGTAAATGGGATACTTTGAGTCAATAAAGGTGTTCTTAAAGTTACCTGGAAGCGCGAATTACCCGAACCGGGTAAATGGGGTGCTTTGAGTCAATGAAAGGGGGAGAAAAATTTTGCGGGAAAGTACTTTTTCTTTCTGGGAAGACACCGAGTTCAACGCCTTACCGGATAAGCCGCTGCCACCCGCCGCTGATGCCTGCCAGGGCCATCCCGGCGAAGAAGAAAGCTGGTTCTTTGAAGCATGGAGCGGTGATGGTACCTACATCAATGTGCTGGCAACAGTATACGAGGAAAAAGGCAAATCCCGTCTGGTTCTATTCCGGCCGGGTAAAGAAGCCCTGACGCGGGAGTTTGCCGCCCCTGTCCAGCCTGGCCGCGACCGCCTGGATATACGGATAGCCGGCAGCCACCTTGCCCGGGAAGGAGACCATTTCCTGCTGACATGGTACGGGGAAGATCTAACCCTGGAGCTGGAATTCCACCCCGTCCGGCCCGGCTGGCAACCAGGTCACGGCCGCATCAATTATGGCGAAAAGGGGGATCAATACCTTTTCTGGTCCGTGCCGGTACCGCGGGCCAGGGTTAGCGGCAGTATTACTGTAGCGGGAGATAAAGCCGCCTTTGCCGGTGAGGGTTACAGCGACCATCGCCGTTATAACTTTCCTTTATCCCGCAACCTGGCCGGCGGTCTGCTGGGCCGTTACTATGACGATGAGTATACCCTCCTCTGGGCTGATTTCCAGGGTAACCTTCTTTACAGCGGCAAACACATCACCGCTCTTTACCTCGACCGCGCCGGGGAGCTCCTGGCTTCGACCGGCAACCTGGAGGTGCAGGTTGTTGAAACGCGGCGCCAGGGCAAGTTGGAGTATCCGGGCGAGCTCTTCCTGCAAGCCGGCACTACGCCCCTGGTTCGGTTAGATAGCAAAGAAACCCTGGCTCTGGCGCCACGGATGCTTACCACCCTGGGTACGCCGGGTCTTTACATCAGCTATAAGGGCCGGCTGCAGCTGGCCACCCGGCCGGAAACAGCAGTAACCGGCCAGGGTCATATAGAAACCTTTACAGGTTGAATTCACTCGAATGCCAGGTGTTATCATGGAGAACACATTGCATGCCATCTGTCAGAAACTGCACCAGCAGGATTATAAGGTGACACCCCAGCGCCAGGTAATCCTGAGGGCGTTTCTGGATAATATGACGGCGCATCTAAGCGCTGAAGAGGTATATAATATTGTCAAAGAGCGCCACCCCGATATCGGCCTGGCTACTGTTTACCGCACCCTGGACCTCCTGACCGCCCTCGATGTACTCCAGAAAATCAATTTCGGCGATGGCCGCACCCGTTATGAGCTGAGCCAGCAGGAAACCCATTATCATCACCATATGATCTGCCTGGGGTGCGGCCGCGTCCAGGAGTTTGATGACGACCTGCTGGAATCCCTGGAGAAAATTCTAACACGGCAAACGGGTTTCCGCATTACCGATCACCAGCTAAAATTTTTCGGTTACTGTCGGGAATGCTCTGCCAGAGGGCAATAAAAGTCGGGGTATGGCACTATTTGACGTACGATTTTTGGCATAAATGAGAAGAAATGGTATAGGCAAGAACGAATTTTAGGGGCAGGATGGATATGTAAAGGAGCGATGCACAATGTCCAGTCCTGTCCAGAATTTTGCTTGCAGCCGCGCCCGGGAGCCGGTCACCCTGCCAGGTAATGTAATTACCGTTAAAGCAGCAGCCGCCGGCTGTTACAATCGCGCCCTGGGGCTGCTCCCGCCGGCGCCGAAGGAATAAAGGGATGATGCATATGCGCCTGTTAGCCAGCAAGAGTTTGGCCGCTAACGAGGAACTATATAAAATCGTCGATTTGTTAAATAAAACCCTCAAGGATTACCATCTCATGTTCGGCCTGTCCATGGATACCAACGGCCAGGCGATGATCCTGTCCATTTACGAGGTGTAATTTTGCTTATCCTGGTGACTAACGATGACGGCATCAACGCCCCCGGCATTAAAGCATTAAGCCTGACCCTGGCCGCGCTCGGCAACGTAGCCGTAGTAGCTCCGGAAAAGGAACGGAGCGCCATCGGCCACGGGATAACCATGCATAAACCCTTACGTGTAACTGCCGTTCCCTGGGAAAAACCCATCGGCCAGGGCCTGGCCATTAACGGTACCCCGGCCGACTGCGTCAAACTGGCCCTGGACGCCCTCCTGGAGGAGCCCCCGGCCCTGGTAGTGTCCGGTATTAATTGGGGTGAGAATTTAGGTACCGATGTTCTTTATTCCGGTACTGTCTCGGGAGCCATCGAGGGCTGTATCAACGGCTGTCCCTCCCTGGCCGTATCCCTGGCGGGGGAAACCGACCTGGACTTTAGCTTCGCCGCCCGGTTTACAGCCCAATTGGCCCGCAAAATTATTAACCAGGGTCTGCCCGCGGGTACTCTGTTAAATCTAAACATCCCCTGCCTGCCGCCAGAGGATATTAAAGGGGTGGCCATTACCCGCCTGGGCCGGCGGCGCTATACCAATACCGTCAGTCGCCGTCTTGACCCGCGGGGGCGGGCTTATTATTGGTTGGGCGGCCAAAAAGAAGACCTCGACCAGGATCCCGCCACCGATATCGGCGCCATCAGCCGGGGCATGATCTCCCTGACCCCCCTGCAGCTTGATTTAACCCATTACGCCTACCAGAAAAAACTGGCCGCCTACCTGCCCTGCCTGGGGCCGGGCCAGGGGAAGGAATAAAGATGGCGGGGGCTGACCGCACCGGAACCAAAAAGGATTAAAAGATAAACGATAGCACCGCCGCTGATAGTCTGGATCAGGCGCCAGGTTTCCGGTACAGCCGCGAGGGCTCCCCAGAAAAACCAGACCGCCAGCCCCAGGCCCGCGGCCGCTGCCAGCGGCCGGTAAATAAAAGTGGCCCCATCCAGGCGCAGGGGCGTATGCCTGATGAGGGCCATCAGGTTGTAAATAGTGACGGCCGCACAACTCAGGTTTACCCCCAGAGCGGCGCCGGCAATCCCGAAAACAGGCGTCAGGAAATAAATACCCAGCATATCAACAATACCGCCGACAATAGTGGCACGCAGGACAGTGCCCATAGCTCCCAGGCCATTGAGAATACCGATGGTTGTTTGCTCCAGGTAGATAAAGATGCTGCCCAGAGCCAGCGTCTTTAGAGCCACACCGGCTTCAGGAGTAGAGAAGATAAGACCGCAGAGGGGTGCAGCCAGGAGATAAAAGACAACGGCAAAGGGTAACCCGCTTAAAAGCGTCAGCTTCAAAGCCTGGCGGCAGCGCCTGGTTAACATCAAGTCGTCCTTTTGCGCCTGGGCTTCGGCAATCGCCGGGACCATGGCCATGGCCACAGCAACCGTTATGATCATCGGCAAATATATCAGGGTCAGGGCGATGCCGGCATACTGACCATAAATGGCGGTCGCCTCCGCCACGGTTGCACCCCATTGTTGCAGCTGGCGGGGGATTAGCAGCGCTTCCAGGGTTAACATAATCCCGCCGGCGGCCCGCGCCGCCATCACCGGCAGGGCCAGGCGGAACAGAGGCAAGATATCGAGTTTTATTGAACTTACCTGGCCGGCGGCAACATCATCATAGGGACGCGCCTGCCAGAAGATAACAACACTGATCACCAGCCCGGCCAGTTCACCCAGTACCATGCCCATCGCCAGGCCGGCGGCGGCCATAGCTACCCCGTAGGGGAGGAAATGAAGACCCAGGAGCAGGCCGCTTCCTACCCGCACCACCTGTTCGCTGACCTGGGCCAGGGCAACAGGGGACATCAGCTGCCATCCCTGGAAGTAGCCGCGGAAGGCCGAACAAACGGCGACCAGCGGCACGGCCAGGAGCATGACTTTAAAAGCCGGGTAAACGCGGGTATCGGCGAATACCCTGCCTGTCAGCCAGGGGGCCAGGAACCATAAGCTCAGCGCCGCCAGCAAGCCGCTGGCAGCCAAAAAGATCAGCGAAAGACGAAATATACTGCGTACCTTACCCCAGGCCTGCAGGGTTACCCGTTCTGCTGTTAATTTAGCCAGGGCCACCGGTACACCGGCCGTCGCCAGCATCAAGACCAGGCTATAGAAGGGAAAGACCATCTCGTAGAGGCCCATGCCTTCAACGCCGATGAAACGTACCACCAGAATGCGGTAAGCAAAGCTGATAACCCGGTTTAAAAGGCTGGCCAGCATCAGAATGGCCGCTCCCCGCCAGATGGAACCGCGCATACTTTCACCCCACCTCTAAGCTTATGCCGGCCTGGAAATGTTTAGAAGAACCAGAAGTGGGGAAAATTAGAACCGGCTGTTTTAAAATATTTCCCGTAAAAAAAAGGATTTCGGCCAGCGAAGGGCTAATATATTTCTTGTTAAGTTTACGTTAATAGCAGAAGGATGAGGAGGGCTTATTGTCATGAAGGTTTACCCCAGCACCGCGATCCGTAATGTTGGTATTGTCGCCCATGGTGGCGCCGGTAAAACGAGCCTGGCTGAAGCCTTGCTTTATAATGCCGGAGCCACCAAGCGCCTGGGCCGCGTCGACGAGGGCAATACGGTAACCGATTACCATCCGGAGGAGATTAAACGCCAGGTTACAATTAATACCTCCCTGGCCTTTGCCGAGTGGCAGGATCATAAGATAAACATCCTTGACACCCCCGGATATAGCGACTTCTTTGGCGATGTAATCGGGGCGCTGCGGGTTGTCGACAGCGTCCTGGTAGTTATTAATGCTGTGGCCGGGGTGGAGGTCCAGACTGAGGTGATGTGGGAAGAGGCTGAAGCCCGCCACCTGCCGCGCCTGGCTTATGTAAATAGAATGGACCGGGAAAATGCCAATTTCCAGAAGGCTGTGGAAGCAATGCGGGAACGCTTGAGCGGCCATATTGTTCCGGTCCAGTTACCCATGGGCGCGGCGGAGACCTTTAACGGTGTTATTGATATCCTGAGCCAGCAGGCCTACACCTATGACGGCAATGGTAACGAAAAAGTGGGCCCTGTCCCGGCCGAATACGCCGGCGAAGCCGCCTCTTTACGGGAAGCCCTGATCGAAGCTGCGGCTGAAGGTGACGATGAACTTCTAATGAAATACCTGGAGGGGGAGGAGCTGACCCCGGAAGAGGTGCGTACCGGCCTCAAAAAATCCATTGCCGGCGGCAAGGTTATCCCCGTCCTCTGTGGCTCGGCATTAAAAAACATGGGCGTTAACCCCCTGCTGGACTATATTGTCGCCTATCTGCCTTCCCCAGAAGAAGCGGCGGCCAAATCGGCCGCGGCAATGGAAAAGGAAAGCCTGGCCGCCCTGGTTTTTAAAACCCTTGCCGACCCTTATGTAGGCAGACTGAGTATGTTCCGCGTTTACAGCGGTGTTCTTAAATCCGATTCCAGTGTCTATAATACCAACCGGGAAAGCGAAGAAAAAATCGGCCAGCTCTTTGCCCTCCAGGGCAAAAACCAGGTTGCCGTTACGGAAATGAAACCCGGCGATATAGGCGCTATTGCCAAACTACAGGCGACCACCACCGGTGATACCCTGACCAGCAAGGCCAGCCCGGTTAAACTGGAGGGAATCAACTTCCCTGAACCCACCCTGCCGGTGGCTATTAAACCTAAGAGTAAAGGCGATGAAGATAAACTCAGCAATGCCCTGGCCCGGCTGCTGGAAGAAGATCCAACCCTGCGCCTGAGCAAGAATACGGAAACGCGGGAAACCATCCTTACCGGTATGGGTGAATCCCACCTGGATATTACCATCGAGCGCCTGCAACGGAAATTCGGCGTCGAGGTGGAAATGAGTACCCCCAGGGTGCCTTACCGGGAAACCGTTCGCGGCAGCGCCAATCATATCGAAGGCAAGCACAAAAAACAGACCGGCGGTCACGGCCAGTACGGCCACGTCTATATTGATATGACACCCCTGCCGGATAAGGATTTCGAGTTCACCGAAAGCATCTTCGGCGGTGCCGTACCCCGCCAGTATATCCCGGCTGTAGAAAAGGGCATCCGCGAAGCCATGCAGGAAGGCATCCTCGCCGGTTACCCGGTTACCAATATCAAAGTCAACCTGGCCGATGGCTCCTACCACACCGTCGACTCCTCGGAAATGGCCTTCAAAATAGCCGCCGGCCTCGCTTTCCGCAAAGCCATCGAACAGGCCAAGCCGGTACTGCTGGAGCCGATAATGAATGTGGAGATTATTATACCGGAGCAATTCATGGGGGATATCATGGGTGACTTGAACGGCCGCCGCGGCCGTATCCAGGGCATGGAATCCCGGGGTAAAAACCAGGTCATCCGCGCCCAGGTACCCCTGGCGGAAATGTACCGTTACGCCATTGATCTGAAGTCCATCACCCAGGGCCGCGGCCACTTCAAAATGGACTTCGCCCAGTACGAAGAAGTCCCGGCCAGCATCGCCGAAAAGATTATCCAGGAAGCCAAAAGGGAAAAAGAGGAGTAGGGATATGAAGAAGCCCCCTCAATCCGAGGGGGCTTTACCCTGGCGTTCGGTTCTATATGGGCACCATGAGCCCATCGTTTATCGCATGTTTATCAGCCCATCCCTATGAGAAGGTGAGACTATGGTTTACGTTTTTCCCGCGATCTTCACGCCCTCACAAAATGGATACGCTATTCGTTTTCCGGACTTACCAGGCACAAATAGCCAGGGCAGCGATATGGCCAATGCTATCTACATGGCCCGCGACGCCCTGGCAATGTGGCTTGACTATCTAATGGACGAGGGTGAAGAAATTCCCAAACCCACAGCCCTAAATGATATACCCTTAGATCCCGGTCAGTTTGTAACGATGGTAGATGTTGATATGTCGGCTTACCGTCGCCGTAAAAATTCAAAAGCAGTTAAAAAGACGGTAACTATCCCCGCCTGGCTCAACGAAAAAGCAGAAGCTCATAAATTAAACTTCTCAGCCATTCTGCAAGAAGGACTAAAAAAGCATATTGGTGACCGCTGAAGCATAACCCCCTCTCCTCCACTCAAAGTGAACCGGGGAGAAAGAAGCTGTCCCAAATTGTCCCCAAAAAGCACGGGCGCATGGTTTAGCAAAAAGTAAAGGAGCCACAAACCCTTGTGGCTCCTTAATTCTTCCTGGCAGGGGTGGCAGGGCTCGAACCCGCAACCAACGGTTTTGGGGGACGGCTTTTTCCCTTTCCAGGTTGCCTCATATGCAACCTCTGAACCCGATAAATACCGCGAGCTTTACCGCTGCCTGCCAGTAGGGTATAATATAGCCAGGGGTGATTGCCATGTTAAACAATGTCGTCAGGGAAGCAGAAACAGTCCTTGGAATGCCGAAGGACCTGATCTTCAAGGAAAGCCTGAAAAGCTTTTTGATGGCCAAAATAGAGGAAAACAATAAAATAATACAGAGCTTAACAGAGAAACATGGCGTAACCGGGTATCTTGAGCTTGAGGATAAAATCAAAAAAGGAGAGGTCCCTGGGCATCCTGCCTGGGAAGATGTTATCCTCTGGGAACAGCTGTTTAAGCATAATGTAAAACTACATGACATTGTACAAGAAATTGAGATGGGTGAGGACGATGGATTATCATGAACTCTTTGCCGTGACAAAAAAATATCCTGATATCGTATCTGGCGTTAAAAGAATCGGCATAAGGGAGGGGGAAACGAGGTGGCGGCGATGCCGGAAGAAATCAAAAAGGAACTGGAATACGGTCGCAAGGAAGCAGCGGCCGGTCGTGAAGGAAACCTGAAGCTCACTGGTTCTTACCTGCTGGCCGAAAGGATGGCCGACATAAAGGCCGACCTTGGAGGGATTAAGCAAGATATAGGCGGCCTGCGCCAGGAAGTGAAGGAGGAAATAGGCCGCCTTGACAGCAAGATAGACAGCCAGGTTGGTAGTTTGCGCCAGGAAATAGGCGGGTTGCGCCAGGAAATAGGCCGCCTTGACAGCAAGATAGACAGCCAAATAGGCGGGTTGCGCCAGGAAACAAGAGAAGATTTCAGGCACCTAGATGGCAAGTTGGACAGCGCCGTCTGGTGGGCAAGAAGCATATTCTTTGGGATGTTAATAGGTACGGCAGCTATCGTAGTTGCCATTATCTCTTTACGGTAAGCAATCCGGCTTCAAGCCGGATTTTCTTATTTATGGGGGGGTGATATGCTTGGAAGCAATCCTGACGCCGGAAGAAGAGGAAGATTTTTTTTGCGGGAAAGCAGGAAAAGAGGTATGGCACGGGAACAAATATGCCCCCAAATACATCTAACTAATTAGAGGGGGATGATTTCCATGTTCAAGAAGCTATCCATTTTCGCGACCCTGGCCGCGACGCTCTCCGCCCTGGCCCTGCCGGCGCTGGCCGAAAAGACGCAGGTAGACGTCTACTAGGGGACCGACCTGGTCAAAAGCGTCGTCTTTGTGGTAGGCGAAGCCAATTACTAACCCGCAGGTAGCCCCGGCGGATGAAATTCTGGTTTGGATTGTATGCCGCCTGGCCGGTCCAGCAATGGTACGGCTGGCCATATTGATAAATTGGCAACCCTGGGGTAAAATGGTGGTAAGGAAGGTGATAAAAATGCAAGGCCAGACCATAAGGCTTGAATTTGAGTTGCCGAAAGATCTCTTTCTAAAGGGCCGGAGTTCTGAGCAAATGGTTAAAGTAGAGACTTTAAAAAGGCTGGCGGCAACCTTTTATGCCGATGGCAGCCTGTCGTTAGGCAAGGCGGCAGAACTAGCTAATATGTCTAAACAGGATTTTTTAGATTTCCTGGCGGAACACAATATCCCACTTAATTACGATGTAGACGATCTCGAAGAGGATCTGCAAAGTGAGTGAACCTCCGCCGGGCTTGTCCCGACGGAGGTTCACTGGTATGTTCGCGAAGGTATGTACAAATCGGAGGTGCTACAAAATGGAGGGAGAATACCCCAAAGCGGCCAGCGAAAGGCTGGGCCATCGCCGAACCGGCATCACCATGGACCTCTACACCCACGCCGTACCCGGAACAGGGAAACGGCTGGCCGGTAAGGTTGACGAAATCCTTAGCGGTAAAACCTTGCCAGCCGGGACCGGAAACTAACCGGCTACCAGCTACCAGCTACCGTCAGGGGAATACCCCACAGGAGACCACAGGTGGGGCAAGGGGGTATGGCAAAACCATTTTTATCAAGTTTTTCTCAAACCAGCCATCAAAACAAAAAATGGCAAAAACTTCCATCCCTGGAAGCCTTGCCATTACTCATTTTTCTGGCAGGGGTGGCAGGGCTCGAACCCGCAACCAACGGTTTTGGAGACCGCTACTCTACCAGTTGAGCTACACCCCTTCAGCAAGCATATTATAGCTGCTTTTTGCCGGCGCGTCAAGATACGCTTCAACCGAATCAACCGAAGATGCACGCCAGAAACGTGAACTTTTAAACACATTGACAATCGGAGCGGGTTTTAATATGCTCCTGAATGGTGGCTGTTTGCAATGTGGGATGACTGCCCTACAAAGTATAGGCCGCTAATAAGTTCTATATAATCTTTGTTTGCCGGGCAGGTTTCTTTTAGCTCAGGGCGAATATAACTATAATGTAGTGCAGCCTTTTGAGGTGTTACCGCAAAAGACAGCTGCTTATTACCGGCGGCAGCGATTTTCATAGCGTTTCCGCCGGGATGGTGGCCAGGCTTCTGACTTCCATTATTAAGGAGGTACCCGCGTTATATGAAAATCGCCGTTTTAATGGGTGGCCCTTCCAGTGAAAGGGAAATCTCCATCAAAAGCGGGACCGCTGTCGCTGCAGCCCTGGCAGATTTGGGGCATGAGGTCAATAAAATCGATCTCGATGCAGAAGTGGTTGCTAAACTTAAATCTTTTGCCCCTGATGTCGTATTTAACGTTTTGCACGGCAAACCAGGCGAAGACGGTTCCGTCCAGGGGCTGCTGGAGGTTCTGGGTATCCCCTGTACCGGCAGCGGCGTCCTGGCCAGCGCCATAACCATGGATAAAATAATAACCAAAAGGCTCCTGGAGCACGCTGGCATCCTCACCCCTGACTTTTTAAGCTGGACTGCCGAAGAGTATGCCGCCGCCGGGGGAGATATCGAGGTCAGCATCAGTAAACACTTTGGCTTCCCGGTAGTTATTAAAGCCCCCACCCAGGGTTCCACCATCGGCACCTTTATCGTCCGCGAGGAAAAAGAGCTCGCTGCTGCCATTACCGGCGCTTTAAAATATGACCCGTGTTTTATGGCGGAGGCCTTCCTATCCGGTACGGAAATTACGGCTGCCGTCCTGGGTAATAATGAACCCCTGGTCCTGCCGTTAATTGAAATTGTCTCCAATACCGGCACCGGCTTCTACGACTATACCGCTAA
>DFYS01000112.1 GCA_002383405.1 Moorella sp. UBA4076 | reverse complement strand
CTTATCCAGGCCCTGTGCTATTTTTACCTGGTGGCGTTTGCCATGGGCGGGGCGATGCTGGGCGCCGTCTACCTGGCTGGCGGCCAGGAAGCAGCACCGGCCCTGGGGGGCGTATTGGCTGCCGGGCAACAGGTGCGCTATACCTGGCTCCTGGCGGCGGTAGCTGCTGCCGGGCTGCTGGCGATGTTTGGCGCCGGGTGGATTAAAAAAAATTTCTGGCACCAGGTACTGCGCCTGCCGGTGATCATTACCTTCGGCGAGCGCCAGCGGGCCCTGAAAGCCCTGGTGGATACTGGCAACAGCCTGCGCGATCCCCTTTCCCAGCAGCCGGTAATTATCGTGGAATACGGCGCTTTGAAGGATATCCTGCCACCGGAGATTACCAGGTGTTTCAGCAGTCCCGAAAGCCCCGACCTGGAAGGCCTGCTGGCTTCCTGCAGCGGCTCCCCCTGGGCCGCCCGGTTGCGCCTGCTGCCCTATCATTCCCTGGGTCAGAGCCATGGCATGTTGCTGGGCCTGCGACCCGATGAAGTAATCGTCGTAACCAATGAACGCATGATCAGGATCAAGGACGTGATTTTAGGTCTCTATCGGGAGCGGTTATCACCGGAGGGTAATTATCGGGCCCTGTTGCACCCGGATTTACTGCAACTGAGCATGGGCCTCTGAGGGGGAAGATGGAATGCGGCAGCTGGTGGTAAAACTTAAATTAAAGGTTATAACCCTGTATAACCGCCTGGTGGTCAGGCTTAAACTGCTGGGAGAGGTTTTTTATGTTGGCAGCAGCGAAGCCCTGCCGCCACCCCTCTCCAGCGATGAAGAGTCCAGCCTGCTGCTGCGCCTGGAGGATGGTGATGTTGCGGTAAAGACCGTCCTTATTGAACGCAATCTGCGCCTGGTAGTCTACATTGCGCGCAAATTTGAAAATACCGGCGTGGGGATCGAAGACCTGGTTTCCATCGGCACCATCGGCCTCATTAAAGCAGTCAATACCTTTGATCCCAAAAAGCGGATCAAACTGGCCACTTATGCCTCCCGATGTATCGAAAATGAAATCCTGATGCATCTCAGGCGCAACAACAAGACCCGCTCCGAGGTCTCTTTTGACGAGCCCTTAAATATTGACTGGGATGGCAACGAGCTTTTACTTTCTGACGTCCTGGGGACTGATAATGATATTATTTATAAAACCGTTGAAGAAGAGGTCGATCGCAAGCTCCTGCAGATGGCGATGCGGAAACTCTCGGCCCGCGAGCGCAAGATTATGGAATTTCGTTTCGGCCTCCGCGATGGGGTGGAAAAAACGCAGAAAGAGGTGGCCGATATCCTGGGTATTTCCCAGTCCTATATCTCCCGCCTGGAAAAGCGCATTATCAAACGCCTGCGCAAGGAGATCGCCCGGATGGAGTAATAAATTGGAGCCTGACAGGCTCCTTTTATTTTGCCCTTTTTAAGGTGCGGTATAAAAGCAGGTAGGCATGGCAATAATTATCCCAGAGCTAACTTCAGGAGGTTTCTCGCCAGTGGTGCTCAATAAAGTAGAGATTTGCGGTGTGAATACCTCCAAGCTGCCCTTGCTGACCAGCGAGGAGATGCGCCAGCTTTTTGTGGCGATGCAAAAGGGGGAATTGGAGGCCCGGGAAAAGCTCATTAAAGGCAATTTACGCCTGGTCTTGAGTGTCATCCAGCGTTTTACCAACCGCGGTGAGTATGTCGACGACCTTTTCCAGGTGGGCTGCATCGGCCTGATGAAGGCCATCGACAACTTTGACTTAAGCCAGAACGTCAGGTTTTCCACCTATGCGGTGCCGATGATCATCGGCGAGATCCGGCGCTACCTGCGGGATAATAATCCCATCAGGGTAAGTCGTTCTTTACGGGATATTGCCTATAAAGCCCTTCAGGTACGGGATTTGCTGGTCAACAAACTCGCCCGGGAACCCTCGGTGACGGAGATTGCTCAGGAGATCAACCTGCCCCAGGAGGATGTTATCTTTGCCCTGGACGCCATCCAGGAGCCGGTGTCCCTTTTCGAGCCGATCTATCACGACGGCGGCGACCCCATTTTCGTTATGGACCAGATCGGTGACGAAAAAAACCAGGATGGCAACTGGCTGGAAAGCATCGCTATCCAGGAGGCGCTGCATAAATTGAATGCCAGGGAGCGCTTGATTTTATCGATGCGCTTTTTTGAAGGCAAGACCCAGATGGAAGTGGCTGATGAAATCGGCATCTCCCAGGCCCAGGTATCGCGATTGGAAAAGGCCGCCCTGCAGCACATGCGCAAACATATCTAAAGCGGGCTCCGCCCGCAACCCAATCTTGCCGGCGTGACCATTNNTTTTTTATTGCAGTTTTGATGCCGCAAGGTACTAACTTACAGGAAGCAGGAAGCAGGATGGCGACGGGTAGTATGGGAACCTGATCAAGCAAGAAACATGACAGCAGTCCTTGCCAGCAGAACGGAGAGAATTAAAGGCGTGGCAGTTTTCAATCTGGAATCCGGCACAGCCAGTTCCTGCAAATTTTCCGCCTCTCGCATCCAACTTCTCACATCTATAAGGGGGGTATCAAGGAGTGTCTATAATAAGAAGTTTAACAAGAAGAATGTTATTATTTTTGCTCCTGGCCGGATTATTATTCTCCGGCGGTGATGCGGTCCGGTCAGCCAGGGAAGAGGTCGAGCCGGCCTTTAATTCCCATAATTTGATCCGGCTGCATGTCATTGCCAACAGTGACCAGGAGGCCGACCAGGAGCTGAAACGCCGGGTTCGTGATGCCGTCCTGGCAAGTGTCGGCCGGGACCTGGCGGCAGCAGGGGATATGGGTGCCGCCCGCCATTTAGTCAGCTATAACCTGGCAGCTGTTACCGCCGCCGCCGCGGCCCAGGTGCAGCAGGAAGGATACGATTACCCCGTGCAGGCGGAGTTCGGTGATTTTAATTTCCCCACCCGCGCCTATGGGGAGATAACACTGCCGGCAGGGGAATACGAAGCCGTACGCCTGGTAATCGGGGAAGGCAAGGGCCAAAACTGGTGGTGCGTTCTTTTCCCGCCCCTGTGCCTGGTAGACGCTGCCGCCAGGGTGGAAAACGCCACTCCGGCTGTATTGCCGGCAGTGACGGGCATGGCTGAACCGAAAACAGAACCGCCGCAGATTAAAGTCGGGTGGAAAATAGTAGAAATTTTTAAATCCTCATATCGCCTCCTGGCAGGATTATGGTCTTAAAAACCAGCGGCGCTGGTTTTTTTGCTGTTTTGGCCTTGCGGCTGCTTTCGTTACATATAATTAAAATATAACGGGAGACCCCGGAGGGCGGGGCCGGTTCCTGCCCGGCCGGCGGTGAGTAACGCCACCGCGCGAGGTGATTATCATGATCCGGGTGAGCGAGCTGCGCCAGCGGGAGGTAATTAACGTCGTTGACGGGCGGCGGCTGGGGACCATCAAAGATATCGACCTGGACCTGGAGGCCGGGCGGGTCCGGGCTCTGATCGTACCCGGCCCTGGCGGCAGGCTTTTCTTCTTTTTCGGCCGTGACGAGGACCTGATTATCCCCTGGGAAAACGTGACCAGGATCGGCGTTGATGTAATCCTGGTGGAGAGTTATAGCTGCACGGCCCCGGCACGCCGGTAATAGACCGCTACGCTGCCTGCGGCGGTACCAGCAGAAGGATATAGAAACCATCATGTGGAGGGTTATGCCAGCAATTAAAGCAAACAAGAATGGAGTGCCGGGCAGCCTTGAGTATCAAGAGCGGATGCGGCCCTCAGAAACAGCGCTGCCGTGTTTCTCGGCCCGAAGGGCTTAAGTATGCCGCGCTTGAGGTCTGCGAAGCGAAGTCCCTGTATAAGGGCGAGAAGTGGCGCCCGGAGGGGACCTGTTTCACCCCAGGTACACTAGCGCAGGCGGGACGCTATTTTCAGGGCAGACGCTCATGCCGCCGCGATCCTGAAAGAGAATTTCGCCACCGCGGGGGTTTATTAATAGATGTTATTGCGTTATTTTGGTATAATAGGCCGGGAGTTGATGTCCTTTGCTTCCTTTGGTGAGGGAAGATATTAACGGCATTGACTGCTGGCGGGTGGCCTTCCTCGAGGAACAGGCGCCGGTCCGGGCTTATTTCAGCGGCCGCGCCGGTGGCAAGAGCCGGCCGCCTTATGACACCCTGAACCTGGGCCTGCATGCGGGCGATGCTGCGGATATAGTGCTGGCCAACCGGCAGGAACTGGCGGCAGCCCTGGGCTTACCCCTGACAGGCTGGATTATTGGCGCGCAGGTTCACGGTAATCAGGTAGCTCTGGTGGGACGGCGGGATGCCGGCCGGGGGGCGATGGAGTTAACTACCGCCCTGCCCGGGGTGGATGCCATGGTGACCGGGAGCGGCGGCCTTACCCTGGTGGCTTTTTATGCCGACTGCGTTCCCCTGTACCTGGTCGACCCGGCCAGAGGGGTGGCGGGTCTCGCCCACGCCGGCTGGCGGGGTACGGTATTACGTGTGGCCAGTCAGGTTGTAGCCCGGATGGTGACGGAATTCAACAGCAGCCCGGCCGGTATCCTGGCCTGCATCGGGCCGGCCATCGGGCCTTGTTGCTACCAGGTGGACGAGCGGGTGGCGGCGGCGGTCCGGCAGCACCTTCCCTGGGCTGATGACGTTTTACTACCCGACGGGCCGGGCCACTACCGCCTGGACCTGCCGCAGAGCAACCGCCGCGACCTGCAGGCGGCCGGGCTCCAGCCAGAGTATATTGCCCTGGCCGGCATTTGTACCTGCTGCCGGGCTGATACCTTTTTCTCCTACCGGGCCGCCGGCGGCCCCACCGGGCGCCAGGCAGCCTTGTTAACTATTACAGGGTAGACGCCCATGCCGCCCAGGCGGTATTAGCAGAAGGATGAAAACGGTGAGGTGAAGGGCTTCCAATCTGGAACTGGCGCAGCCAGTTCCTACCAGCCTCCCACATCTCGCCTCCCACCTCTCACATCTATTTTCAGGGTAGACGCTCTTGCCGCTAACGCAGCAGGCACCTGCTGGGAACCTGCCTCACCCCTTCGGACCACGGCAGGAACCAGATGATACCAGTCAGGCTTAAATTTTTGCGGATGCAGAGGTACCATGAAAACAGCATATGACCCCGCTGCCCCGACGCGGCCCCGGCGACGCCGGCGTCCGGGACGTTTTATCTTTTTCTTCCTGGGAATAGTCCTGGTCAGCCTGGTGGCCTGGCTGGCCGGCGTGAATACTGCCAGGGCGATTGGCTGGCGCTTTTTAAAGGTCGAACCGGTCGATAGCGGCGTTCTGGAGGACAAGCTCCCCCTGGAAGTCGTTATCGCCCGCGACGAGCACCTGCTGATCACCCCGGCCACCGGAACCTTGAAGCCGGTAGTAGCAGAAGGGGAACGGGTACCGGTGGGAGCGACTATTGCCTATGTATTGCCGGTGGCGGCCACACCGGAAGGGCAAAACCCCCTGGCTATCAAGGCGCCCTTTCCCGGCCAGGTTTCCTACCATACTGACGGTCTGGAAAAAGCCTTACAACCGGCCGGCCTGGGGAATACCGGTTATCAAGAATTAAAACGACTGGTGGATCTAGCCCGCCCGGTGACGGCCCAGGGCCAGGTAAAAGCCGGTACCGCCATCGGCCGCCTGGTCAAGAATTTTGCTCCCCTGACCATCTATGCCCCGCTGGCCTTGTTGCCGCCCGGATGGCAGGAGGGCCAGAAGATAACCCTGAAATTACCGGGCGATGGTGACGCGGTACGGGCTGCCATTACCCGCCTGCAGGATGAAGGCGAACAAAAGGCCGTTCTGATGACCATTCCTTCCTGGGACGAGCGCTGGCTTACACCCCGGCAGCTGGCAGTCGCGGCGGTATTAAACCGCTACCAGGGTTGCATCATACCGGCGATGGCCTTAACGAGGGATCCCGCAGGAGCGACCGGGGTCTACACCATGGGAGCCCGGCGGATAAAATGGCAAGCGGTTACTATCGAAGGACAGGTGGGGGAGAGGGTGGCCGTTCGCGGTCTGGAAAAAGGGACCGAAGTGATTGTCAATCCCCGCCTGGCCCGCTGGTTGCAGAAATAGCAGCGGGAAGCAGCAGGATTTACTATAAAAATGTAGAAATTATAGGATCAGGCGGAGGCAAAAATCTGGAAGAAACTTTTCATTGAGGTTTTGTGCCTGGAAAGGAATGGTTATGAAAATGGTTGATGTGGCAGCGAATATCGCCCGATTGCAGGAAAGAATAGCAGCTGCCGCCCGGCGTAGCGGCCGCCGGCCGGAAGAAATAACCCTGGTGGCTGTTACCAAAACCATTCCCCTGGAGCGCATTCAGGAGGCCATCAAGGCAGGCATCCGGGAACTGGGGGAAAACAGGGTGCAGGAATTGCTGGCCAAACAGCCCTTGATCAGCGGCGCCAACTGGCATTTTATCGGCCATTTACAGCGCAACAAAGCCCGCCAGGTTGTGGATAAGGTAACCATGATTCATTCCGTGGACAACCTGGAGCTGGCCCGCGCCCTGGACCGGCGGGCGACTGCCGCCGGTCGCCGGGTTGATATTCTCCTGGAGGTAAACGTCGCCGGGGAGGAGAGTAAATTCGGCCTCGTCCCGGCAGCAGTCATCCCCTTTATCCGGGAAGTGGCCGGGCTGTCCGGCCTCAATATCCAGGGCCTGATGACGGTGGCGCCCCTGGTGGAGGACGCCGAAGCGGTACGGCCGGTTTTTCGCCGGATGGCAGCCCTGCAGCGCCAGGTTGAGGAGCTGCATCTAGCAGGGGTGGAAATGCGTTACCTTTCCATGGGTATGACCAATGATTTTGAAGTAGCTATCGAGGAAGGAGCCAATATAGTACGCATCGGTACGGCTATCTTTGGCTTCCGCGGCAAATAGGGTTATAGCGGAGGGGGAGAAAAATGGCCTTCTGGGATAATCTAATGAACTGGCTGGGTTACGGCCAGGAAGATGATACCCTGGCCGCCGGCAACCCGGAACGAGAACCGGAAACATTACCTGCAGCGGGTGCCAGGAAGGGGAAACTGGTAACACTACCGACAGCGCGCCAGTCCATGCGGATGGTAATCGCCCGCCCGCAATCCTTCGACCAGGCGGCCGGACTGGCGGAGAACCTCAAGAACTACCGTCCGGTTATTATCAATGTTGAAAACCTGCCCATCGATGAAGCGCAGCGGATTATCGACTTTTTGAGCGGGGCCACTTACGCCCTGGGCGGGCGGGTACGCCGGGTCACCAGCGGTATCTTTCTATTTACCTCCAGCAATATCGACCTGAGCGGCGACCTGGAGGAACAGGTTCCAGGGGGGCTCAATTGGCTGGAGGCAGCCGCGCGTAAATAGCGGCAGCGGGGGGGGAATTACTTATGGTGGCGTTGAGCCACAAGCGCATTGGTTTTTTGGGCGCCGGGGCTATGGGCGAGGCCTTGATCCACGGCCTGGTCCACACCCGACTGGCGGCCCCGGAAAAAATCCTGGCCTTTGACCTCAGGCGGGAAAGGCTGCAGGAACTGGAACAGACTTACGGGATCAGGGCTGTTGCCGGCCGGGAAGAGCTGGCGGCAGGGGCCGATATCATCATCCTGGCCATTAAACCCCAGAACCTGGAGACAGCCCTGGCCGGTTTCCGGGTGGACCGGGGCCAGCTGGTAATTTCTATTATTGCCGGTATTACCCTGGCCAGGCTGGAGGCTTACCTGGGTGCAACACCCCTGGTGCGAGTGGTACCCAATACCCCCGCCCTGGTGGGCGAGGGGATAGCCGCCCTGGCAGCCGGCAAGTCGGCTTCTCCCGAGGACCTGGACAGAGCGCTGGCCATTTTTCGCTCTGTCGGTAAGGCTATCGTTTTGCCGGAGGAGCAGCTTGATGCGGTTACCGGTTTGAGCGGCAGCGGTCCAGCCTATATCTATATGGTTATCGAGGCTCTGGCCGACGGCGGGGTGCGGGCCGGGCTCCCCCGGACCGCAGCCATGGAACTCGCCGCCCAGACGGTAAGGGGAGCGGCGGGTATGGTTTTACACAGCGGTGAACATCCGGGAGCACTGAAGGACAGGGTCACCTCGCCGGCGGGTACCACCATTGCCGGGCTGGCCGTACTGGAAGATCGGGGTGTCAGGGGCGCCTTCATCCGGGCGGTGGAGGCGGCCGCCCTTCAGGCTAAAAGTTTAGGTAAGGAGCGGTAAAATGCAGACATTAGCCATACTTGTCCGGGTCGTCTTTGAAACGTTTAACTGGCTGATAATTGCCCGCATCCTCTTGTCATGGTTCCCGCACGACCCCAATCATCCCGTTATGCGTTTTATATACGAAATTACGGAGCCGGTGCTGGCCCCCTTTCGCCGTATTATGCCGCGGACCAGCATGCCGATCGATTTTTCGCCTGTTATTGCCATCCTGGTTGTTCAGTTGGTCGAGCGCCTGCTTATCAGCTTTATCCTCCGCCTGGGCTAGGCAAACTCATCCATAAACCATCCCACCAGTGTTATCAACGTCAGGGTAAAAACGCCGGGAGGCATTGATGGCGGTTCGCTGTTACTCAGTGAACGCGAGTAAGGAGAGGCAGGCATACCTCAATTTGAAACCGGCGCAGCCGTCCAGCACTAAAACCAAGCAATACCGGCTTTTTTATACGTAACCCAGGCATCTTTAATAGACCTGTCAGGAATTTAATGAGCCGGGGTTGAGTGCTGGAAAACCTCCCGTTTCTCACCTCCCAATTCTCACTTCTCACAATGCGGAGGGGATCGTCTTGCTAACCCCCCTGGATATCAACAAAAAGGAATTTCACCGCGCTTTTCGCGGCTATAGCTGCGAAGAGGTCGATGAATTCCTGGAACAGATCCTGAAAGACTATGGCCAGGTCTTCCGGGAGAACCAGGAGCTGCGGGAAAAGAACCAGCGCCTGGTGGAGGAATTAGCCCGCTATACCAACCTGGAACAAACTATCAAAGACGCCCTGGTCATGGCGCAGCAAACAGCTGATGAATTGCGCCAGAACGCCCAGCAGGAGGCGGGACTGATTGTCCAGGAAGCGGAACTAAAGGCGCAGCAGATTTTAAACCAGACGCAGGAACAGGTCATACAGGCGGAGAACTACCGCAGCAACCTGGAAGCCAGGACGGAAGCCTTTAAACGGCGCTGGCGCTCTTTCCTTCAGGCGCAGCTGGAACTTCTGGCTGCCGAAACAGGGGCGGACGCCGCCGTTGCCGGGGAACGACCGCCCGGCCAGGACCAAGAAACAGCCCGGCAACACGCGATTGAACCGTCCGGCTTCAACAGAGAAGCAATAAATAGTACCCCGGCAGTTGATCCCGGTATTTAGTACCTTACGGCTTCAAAACTGCAATAAAAAACAAGTTGTTTAGGCCGCCATAGCCAGNNTGTGGGCGGAGCCCACTTTAGATATGCATATAATATAGGCATCTGAAGCCTCCCGCCTCTAACTTCACACCTCTCACATCTCATACCGGAGGAGACAAAAATTGGATTATAGCAAAACCCTGAATCTGCCCCGGACTGCTTTTCCCATGCGGGCCAATCTCCCCCAGCGCGAACCGGAGATCCTGCAGTTCTGGGAAGAACAGAACATATACAGGCAGGTCCAGGAAGCGAGTAAGGGTAAACCCAGGTTTATTCTCCATGATGGCCCGCCCTATGCCAACGGCCATATCCACCTGGGCCATACTTTAAATAAAATCCTCAAAGACATCATCGTCAAATACTACTCTATGAACGGCTACGACGCGCCCTATGTCCCGGGCTGGGACACCCACGGCCTGCCGATTGAACAGCAGGCCATTAAAAACCTGGGCCTCAACCGCCATGACATTGATGTCGTCGAGTTCCGCAACCGCTGCCGCGATTACGCCTTGAAATACGTAGCTATCCAGCGCGAGGAATTCAAACGCCTGGGTGTCCGCGGCGACTGGGAACACCCCTATCTGACCCTGGAGCCGGAATACGAGGCCATCCAGATCGGTATCTTCGGTGCCATGGCCAAAAAGGGCTATATTTATAAAGGCCTGAAACCGGTTTACTGGTGCACTGACTGCGAGACGGCGCTGGCCGAAGCCGAAGTGGAATACGGGGAAAGGCGCTCCCCTTCTATTTATGTTAAGTTCCCGGTAAAGGACAGCCGCGGCTTGTTCGCAGCCGGGGGGAGTTATATCGTCATCTGGACCACCACCCCCTGGACTTTGCCCGCCAATGTGGCTATCGCCCTGCACCCGGACTTCAAGTATGTCCTGGTCCAGGCAGGAGAGGAACGCTGCCTCATGGCGGCGGAGCTTTATCGCCAGGTCCTGGAACTCACGGGGATTACCGACTACCGGGTAGTAGCGACTTTTACCGGCAATGAACTGGAAGGGGTTGTTTGTCGCAATCCTCTCATGGACCGGGACGCGCCAGTCATTTTAGGTGAACATGTCACCCTGGAGCAGGGCACCGGCTGCGTTCACACCGCCCCCGGCCACGGCCTGGAGGACTATGAAGCCGGCCGGCGTTACGATCTCCCCGTGCTCTCACCCCTGGATGACCGCGGCTGTTTTACCGAGGCCGGGGGCCAGTTTGCCGGTCTTTTTGTCGATGACGCCAATAAAGAAGTAGTCCAAGAGCTGGAGGCCAGGGGGGCGTTGTTACACCTTGGTTTTATCAAGCACCAGTACCCCCATTGCTGGCGCTGCAAGCACCCCCTGATCTTCCGGGCGACAGAACAGTGGTTTGCCTCTATCGACGGTTTTCGTCAGGAAGCGCTGCAGGCGATCCGCGAGGTGAAGTGGATACCTTCCTGGGGGGAGAACCGGATCTACAGTATGGTTGCCGAACGCGACGACTGGTGTATTTCCCGCCAGCGCACCTGGGGGGTGCCTATT
Organism: Moorella sp. UBA4076; assembly: GCA_002383405.1. GTDB lineage: Bacteria > Bacillota > DSM-521 > Neomoorellales > Neomoorellaceae > Neomoorella. The sequence continues at coordinate 15,148 of DFYS01000112.1, read as the reverse complement.
CCTATTTTTTACTGTACTGCCTGCGGCAAGGAGATTATTAACGACGCCACCATCAGCCGCCTGCAGGAGCTTTTCCGGGAGTTTGGGTCCAATGTCTGGTTCGCCCGCGAGGCGCAGGACCTGATACCGGCAGGCCTGCAATGCCCTGAATGTAACGGTCGCGAATTCCGCAAGGAAACGGACATCATGGACGTTTGGTTTGATTCCGGGTCCAGCCACGCTGCCGTTCTTGCCACCCGGCCGGAACTCTCCTGGCCGGCCGACCTGTACCTGGAAGGAAGCGACCAGCACCGGGGCTGGTTTAATTCCTCCCTGTCAACAGCAGTGGCCACCCGCGGCCGCGCTCCTTACCGCCAGGTGCTGACCCACGGTTTCCTGGTTGACGAGTTAGGGCGCAAGATGTCCAAATCCCTGGGCAACGGCATCGACCCGGCGGACGTCATCCGTGACAGAGGTGCTGATGTCCTGCGCCTGTGGGTGGCTTCAGCCGATTATCGCCACGATGTTGCTGCTTCTGCGGGCATTATGCAGCAGATTACCGAGGCCTACCGGAAAATCCGCAATACCTGCCGCTTTTTGCTGGCCAACCTGGATGATTTTGACCCGCAGCAGGATACGGTAATGCGCCAGGATATGCTGGAAATCGACCGCTGGGCGATGGACAGGCTGCAACGCCTGGTGGCCAGGGTTACCCGCGCCTATGACGATTACGAGTTCCACGTCGTCTACCATGCCCTGCACAACTTCTGTGCGGTGGATTTGAGCGCCGTTTATCTGGATATCATCAAGGACCGCCTCTATACGTGGCCGGCGGCTTCTCCGGGACGGCGTTCGGCGCAGACGGTACTTCAGGAAATCAGTAATACCCTGGTGCGGCTGCTGGCGCCTATCCTCGCTTTTACAACGGAGGAGATCTGGCGCTACCTGCCGGCTGCAGCCGGCAGGCCTGTCAGTGTCCAGCTGGCCGGCTGGCCGCAGGTGCGGGAAGAATTCCTGGACGATGAGCTGGAGGCCAGGTGGGATAAAATCCTCCAGGTGCGGGATATCGTTACGCGCGCTCTGGAACGCGCCCGCCAGGACCAGGGCCTGGGTAATTCCCTGAATGCTGCCGTTCACCTTTTTCCCGATGCTAAATTGCATGCCTTCCTTGAGCCCCTGGCAGGCGAACTGGCGACAATCTTTATCGTTTCCCGGGCGGAACTGCATGGCCCTGAGGATGAAGCGCCGGCGGGAGCCTTTACAGCTGAAGAACTACCCGGCCTTAGAATTGCGGTAACTGCCGCGCCGGGGGAGAAATGCGAACGCTGCTGGATGCTCAGCCCTACGGTAGGGCAGGATACCGACCACCCCACCCTGTGCGCGCGCTGCGCCAGCGTACTGCAGCAGGGTTGCTAATCCAGCCGGCCGTAGCAGCTCGGGCTAGCCATCAGCTCTAACAGCGCCAGCGTTGTTCACGCGTTATTATCACGAATCTTGCCAGCCACTGGACAGGCCTTCCCGAGCTTGCTCCCGGATTGGCCGCAAGGCAGGCTGAGTAGACACGGGCGGCCTTCGCTCCCAGGATGCAGGATAAAGAGGCGGCGTGGCAGGCTTCATCAGGAAACCCAGCACTCAACTGGCAATGGAGCGTCTCTAAGAATGAAAGCCATCATCAAAGTGCATACTCGCTAAGGATTAAGCCACCCGTAGTTAAAGTGCCGGGCACCAGCAGCAGGATGAAAATGGCGCATCCCGCCACTATTTTTGGCCATAATACATAATAAGAGCAGGCATTTACCTGTTGCCGGGCCAGAGCCGGCGGCGGTAAAAAACGGGAAAGGATGGGCCGAGCCGGTGAGGCAATTGCAAACGAATGACTTTCTGCCGCTGGAGGTTCCCGTCGGGGTTTCAGGCCGTCATATCCACCTCTGCGAGGAGGATTTCGCGGCTCTTTTTGGTCCCGGCCATGAGCTGACGGTTTACCGGGAACTGGGCCAGCCGGGTGAATTTGCCGCCCGTGAAACCGTCACCCTGGTCGGACCCCGCGGTGTCCTGGAAAACGTCCGCATCCTGGGGCCGGTGCGTGCCCACACGCAGGTGGAAGTGGCGATGACGGATAGCTTCCGCCTGGGGTTAAAACCACCGGTACGGGAATCCGGGGATCATGATGGGACTCCCGGGATAGCGGTAGTAGGGCCGGCCGGGGCGATCAATCTCCCGCGGGGGGTCATCCTGGCAGCGCGTCATCTCCATATCGAAGAAGAGCTGGCCAGGTCGCTGCATCTCCATTACGACCAGCTGGTCCAGGTATGGGTACCCGGCATCCGCGGGATGATCCTGAATAACGTTGTAATCCGCAGCGGCCGCCTGGAGCTGCACCTGGATACCGACGAGGCCAACGCCGCCCTCTTGAGCAGCGGCGATAAAGTAAAAATCCTGCGTCCTTAAAGACGCGGGATTTTTTGTTTTAAGATGGCCGGCGTCAGGGGAAGATAAAAAGAGAGATGGGAGATTGACGGTTGGATCCTGGCGCGGCTCTCGGCCGCAACCAAACCGCCTAATTTTCGCGGTTGAGGCATATGTTGGTGAGAAATATTATACTACAGGCGTGGTCTGACGGTTTATCAGCATGATATGGCGGGGTGGAGAGGTATGGCCGCAACCGAACGCGGGGCTGTTTTCCTGGCCGAAAAAGTGCAGCAGCTTATCACTACGATTGAGAAGGCCAACGTTGCCGAATGGGTTGAACTCTATCGCCGGCCGGGGCGGCTCCTGTATCTGAACTTTGCCGCCGGCGTCGCCCGTGGACTGGGGATTGCCGTTGGGTTTGCCATTCTGGGGGCCATTGTTATCTATATCATCCGCGAGCTGGCCCTGCTCAACCTGCCGGTCATCGGCAAACTGATCGCCGAAATTGTCCGCATGGTCCAGCGGCAAATTTAGCACCGTACGGACGGCACATTCCACCTCTTATATCTCATTTCAGAGAAGCCATTCATGGTGGCACGCCGCCACCACGAACTATGAAAATGTTGTTACTGTTGGAGGGGTGAGGCAGGTTCCCGGAGGGCGCATTTGCAGCCTTAGTTCAAAGAGCNNAGTGGCGCCCGGAGGGAACCTGCCTTACTCTGAGCAGCATGCTAATGATGATAGAATGCTATTTACGGAGGAGGTACCATCTTGCATCAGCAATCCATGCACCATTTGCAACAAAAGCTGCTGGCAGAAAAGCAAAAACTGCGAGAGCAGATCGACTCCTTGAACAGGGGCGGCCTGAGGGAATCCCTGCTGGAATCCACCCAGGAGTTATCGCGTTACGATAACCACCCGGGCGACCTCGGCAGTGAGGAGTTTGAACGCAGCAAAGACCTGGCACTGCGGGATAATGCCCGTATCCAGCTGCAAAAAATCGATGATGCCCTCGAGAGTATTCAGGAAGGGACTTACGGCGTTTGTCGCCGCTGCGGCTGCGAGATACCGCGGGAACGACTGGAAGCCATCCCGGAAACCACTTTGTGCCTGGAATGCCGGGAGGAAATGGAAGGAGCCGGGGACATCAATAAGCGGCCCATTGAGGAGCAGGTTATCCTGCCGCCCTTTGGCGGCCAGTTTTCCGACCCGCGGCAGAAACACCCCGATGAAGAAGAAGCCATTATGTATGACGGCGAAGATACCTGGCAGGACCTGGCCCAGAGCATTGAGCATGCCTCCGAATCGCGCAGCGGCTCCTATTTTGGCCCCCTGGACCTGGACGAAGACCAGGGGTATGTCGAAGCGGTGGAAGCCATCCCCTATTTCAAGGGCGCTGACGGGATGTTTTACGAAGATACCGGCGCCTACATCGATGACGAAGGGGCCCCGGAGGAAAGGTTAGCCGGCGATGCCGGCTGGGACCGCCTGCGGCCGGGGGAAAGCGAAGATGGGGCGCGGCCTTAACTCCTCAATCAAAGGGCATCGTGTCCAGGGTATCGTCAGGCTTGTGAAAAGAAAAGACGGTGGTAGTCTCATCTTCCGGCAACTGCCGTTCATAATCGCCGCAGTTGGTATCCAGGCCGTTCCTGGTAATGTGGATCGTACTTAGTTTACAGAAGCCTGACCCATCATGGTGGACGCAGTTATCTACCTCACAGGATATACGGGGCATGGGCAAATCACCTCCAAAAATAGTTTACCCAACCCGCCGGACATGATATGATATAGAACTAGAGAATCGCTTCCATATCTCATTTCGGAGGAGCCATTCATGGCGGCGCGCCGCCACCACCTCCCACATCTCACTCTCATTTCGGAGGTGCCCATGCATAAAGCGCTCACCATTGCCGGTTCCGACTCCGGAGGAGGAGCAGGCATTCAAGCTGATCTAAAAACCTTTGCCGCCCTGCAGGTCTACGGCACCTGCGTCATTACCGCCGTTACGGCCCAGAATACCCTGGGGGTGCAGGGAACCTGTGACCTGCCAGCGGAGTTTGTCGGCCGGCAGCTGGATGCCGTTTTAAGCGATATTGGTACCGATGCCGCCAAGACCGGCATGCTGGCCAATGCCGGCATTGTGGAGGTTGTTGCGGCCCGGGTGCGGCAATACGGCCTCAAAAAACTGGTTATCGACCCGGTCATGGTGGCCAAGAGCGGTGACCCTCTGCTGGCGCCGGAGGCGTGCCGGGCGCTCAAGGAAAAGCTGCTCCCCCTGGCCCTGGTAGTCACCCCCAACCTGGATGAAGCCGGTGTACTCACCGGACGCCGGGTTACCAATGAAGAAGGGATGCTAGCCGCCGCGCGGGAGATTTATGATCTGGGGGTACCCTACGTCCTGGTGAAGGGTGGCCACCTGGCGGCGGCGGCTACCGACATCCTCTTTGATGGTCGCGAAGTGCGGCGTTTTACCGCCCCGCGGCAGGAAAGCCGTCATACCCATGGCACCGGCTGTACTCTATCGGCAGCCATTGCCGCCTTGCTGGCCCGGGGTTTACCCGTCCCGGAAGCCATAGCCGGGGCCAAAGAATATATTCAAAAGGCCATCAGCCAGGGTCAAACTATTGGTAAGGGTTACGGCCCGGTACATCATATGGCGTCATATTATTCCTGGGGGGATTGATGGTGCCCTTTTTGCTGCTGGGAGCCCTGGTGCTGGGTATCGATCAACTGAGCAAGTACATTATCCGGACCACTTTCCAGCCCAATGAGAGCCTGCCGGTAATTAAATCCATATTCCATTTAACTTATATCCACAACCCCGGGGCGGCCTTCGGCATCCTGGCTTATAAAACCCCGGTCTTTGTAGGCGTGACCCTGTTAGTGGTGCTTATTATTCTGGCAGCCTATCACTATCTGACCCCCGAACGGGTATACTTACGCCTGGCCCTGGCGATGATGCTCGGCGGCGCTCTGGGCAATCTCCTGGATCGCCTGCGCTTTGGCTATGTTATTGATTTCCTCGATTTCCGCATCTGGCCGGTTTTTAACCTGGCGGACATGGCTATTGTCGGCGGGGTTATTCTTCTATGCTGGGAACTCCTGGGCCCGGCCGGGGAGCAGGGGAAAAGCCTGTGAGACAGCCGCGCGAGCTGGAAGTACCCCCGGCGGCCAGGGGCCAACGCCTGGACGCCTGGCTGGCCGGCCAGATGGCCGGGGTATCCCGCTCCCGGGTCAAGCAGCTCCTGGATGCCGGCGAGGTAACCCTGGCGGGGGCAGGACCACCNNCACCAAAGGCCAACTACCGCCTGCGCGGCGGCGAAAAAATCCTGGTCCGCCAGCCGCAACCGGTACATCTGGAAGTAACACCGGAGCTTTTAGCCCTGGACATCCTTTACGAGGATAGCGATATTATTGTTATCAACAAGCCCCAGGGTATGGTGGTCCACCCGGCTCCCGGCAATGAACACAGCACCCTGGTCAATGCCCTTCTTTACCATTGCGGCGATCTCTCCGGGATTAACGGCGTCTTACGGCCGGGCATCGTCCACCGCCTCGATAAAGACACCTCCGGCATCCTGGTAGCCGCCAAAAATGATGGCGCCCACCGCGGCCTGGCAGACCAGATCAAGGCCCACAGCATGAAAAGGATCTACCTGGCCCTGGTCCACGGCGTGGTGGAGGAACCCGGCGGCCGCATCGAAGCGCCCATCGGCCGCCACCCGGTGGACCGGCAGCGGATGGCGGTTACCGCTAGAAATTCCCGCGCGGCGATTACCCATTACCGGGTAGTGGAGCGCTTTGACCGCTATACTCTTGTGGAAGCGCGGCTGGAGACGGGGCGCACCCATCAGATCCGGGTGCATATGGCTTTCTTAAGGCACCCGGTGGTCGGTGACCCTCGTTACGGCCCCCGCCAGTGTCCCTTCAACGTGCCCGGCCAGCTCCTCCATGCCGGCTGCCTGGGTTTTAAGCATCCCGTCCGGGGCGAGTACCTGGAGTTTGCCGCACCGCCGCCGCCGGTTTTTCAGCAGGTGCTGGCGGACTTGAGGCAGGGGAAAGAAGGAGAGGGATAGGACCGATGCCTGACGTATGGGTTACCGTAGCAACCAAAGAAAGGATCGAAGCGCTGATGATCCAGGGCTTACTCACCGCGGCCGGCCTGCCGGTACGCCTGCAGGGAGAAGCCCTGGGCAGTATCTACGGTTTGAATACCGGCCCCTTAGGAACAGTCGCGGTCCAGGTGCCGGCGGAGGTTGCCGGGCAGGCCCGCGCTATCCTGGCAGCCCGTTTTCAGGGTGCAGACGGCCATGAGCGGTAAACTCCCGAATCGCCTCAATGATCTCGACGGCCGCGAATGGCTCTACTGGACTGATACCCTCTATATCACCACCTATCCACCTGATATCACCCATCCCTTACGCAAGCAACACGGGGCGATGAAACCGCCGGAAGTGATGGCCGAGATTATCAGCTTTTTTACTAAAAAAGGAGAGCTGGTCCTGGACCCCTTTGCCGGGGTGGGGGGGACGCTCCTGGGGGCGGCCCTGACCGGGCGGCTAAGCCTTGGTTTTGAGCTTGATCCCCGCTGGGTGACCATTTATCAGGAAATACAGCGTAGTTTTGTCATTGTCAACGGCGTTATCTGCCGCCGCGGGGAAGAGGCCGGCGCCGGGGAGCCCCTGGCAGGGGCAATGCGCCAGGGCGACTGCCTGCAATTACTAAGGGAACTGCCGGAGGGCTCGGTGGCGGCGGTGATTACCGACCCGCCCTACGGGGTGAACCATGGTGCCACCGGGTTCCGTAAGGAGACCAATTTCAACATGGTTTCTTCCTGGCAGGAGCAAGACCTGGGCCAGGCCCCGGACCTGAACAGTTTCCTGGCGCGGCTGCAGGCGATCGGGCGGGAAATCCGGCGCGTTCTCCAGCCCGGTCGCTACCTGGTCATGCTGGTGGGGGACCGTTACCAGCAGGGTGAGTATATCCCCCTGGGGTATATGGCAGCGGAGGCCATGCGCGCCATCGGTTTCAGGTTTAAAGGGGTGAAGATCTGGTCCAACAAGGCCACCCGTCGCCCTTTGAAACCCTATGCTGTGAAGTCGGTATTTGTACCCAACATCACCCATCAGAACATCCTTATTCTGCGCAAGGAATAAAGCCGGTTGCGGCTCACCTGAACACACTGCTGCAGTTAAGTCCCATATTCCCCATCTTATTGCGGAGGAGCGATAAACAATTGGCCCAATTGCTGGCTGTAGGGGCTGAAGTGGGAGCCTTGTTTTTCTATGTTTTCCTGGGTTTTCTGGGGCGGCGGCTTAGTATCCTTAACACCCAGGGAGACAAAGTTGTATCCGACATCATCTTTTATTTTACGATGCCGGCCTTAACCATCACCTCGATGAACCTGCAGGTAACTGACCGGGAACTGGCCAGCGCCTTTTTGATCCTGGCGGCGGCAGTGGTGCTGGTCCTCATATCCTACTTCTTAAGCGCCCTGGCCGCAAACTGGCTCCACCTGCCCTTAAAAAACAACTATGCTTTTCGGATGACTACCGCCTTTGGCAATGTGGCTTACCTCGGTTTCCCGGTAGCCTATATCCTCTGGGATCGCCTGGGGGTTTTTTATGCCGCCATGTATGCCCTGGGGCATAATGTCCTTTTCTGGACGCTGGGCGTATGGCTGATGCAGGACCATACGCGCCGCGCCAGCCTGGACTGGCGCCAGGTCTTCAACATCAATATCCTGGCCATTATTCTGGGCCTGATCCTGGCGCTGCTCCATTTCCAGCTGCCACCCCTTATTTACAAACCTTTGGACAGCATGGGCCAGGCCACCATCCCCCTGGCCCTTATCCTGGTGGGTTCGATGCTGGCGGAATCCTCCTGGCGGACCATGATCGGCCAGAAGATTGTTTACCTGATGGTTATAATGAGATTGATCATTTTCCCCGTTCTGGCCCTGGCAGCCATGGCTCTGGTCCCTCAATGGGATCAAACCGTACGCCTGCTGATTATTATGGAAATGGCAATGCCGGCGGCGGCTATTGCCCCGGCTATCGCCCGCAAATATGACGGGGATTATGCCCTGATCTCCGAGGGGGTAGTAACAACTACCATGGTTTCCCTGTTAACCATCCCCCTGTGGGCATGGTTGTTAAGTTACTAAATAATGACATAAAAATCTCTTTTTCTGGCAGGAAAAAGCAGGCCCGGTGTCAAATATTACCAGGAAAATAATGGTTAACCCAATAAATCTGGAAGAGGTGACACCCGTGGCCAAAAAACCCAAAAATGCTCCGGCACCCAAAATAGCCAAAGTGAAAGTAACCGGCAAACTGGATTCCCTTACTGACATGCTCAAATTACGTTTATTTGAGTACTCGCCCCAGTCGGTGGACGAGCTGGTCCAGGAGGCGCAGCAGCACCTGCTCATTAACCACAATCCGGCTAAAATCCAGAAAAACATCAATCGCTGCCTGACGAAAAACCCCTGTTTCCGCAGTGAGGGCAAGGGCCTGTGGTGCCTGCGCCTGGATGGTCTCAAGGAAAACGACGCCGCCCACCGGGTCCTGCAGGCGGAAGGTGATGCCCTGCGCTTAAACGAGATCAACGAGGAGTTAAAGGGAGCCGGTAAACCGGAAGTAGACGGGGAACAAAAGTTGGTTGCCGACGGCCGTTTTTTAAGGCTCAAGGACGGTCGCTGGGGCCTTATCCACTGGGCCTATGTCGAACCGGAACCGGAGGCCGAGGTAACCAGAGGGGCCCGGGAAGTGGCGGCAACGGCGGCTGTCCCGGCCCTGCTGAGCAAGACCAGCCCACCGGAACTGCCAACAACTGCTCCTCCCCCGGCAGGAGCAAAACTGCAGCTGCAACCGGGAAGTCCGGCCGGGTCTGCCGGTAACGGCCGGGACAAACACCCCGCGGGGCCGCCGGTCAGGACGGAGCCGGACGGAGGCAGCAATGGCTCGCAGGTAGTGGACCTGCCCCGGGCCGGCGAGCAGGTCCTGCCTGTTGCTAAGCTGGCAGCGGCAGCCCAAGAAAGCGATTTCTGGGACAAGTTGTTCCCCTTGAAACATACAGGTAATGGTAAAGGGGTGTCGCCGGCAGCGCCGCAATTTACCCCGGCCTGGACTGCCAGCAGGGAAAAACCAGCCTGGGACGAAATTGCCGCCGGAGCCGAAGCGGCTGCTTTTTCCCTGGAAACGGAGAAGACCTCTCCGGCAGCCAAGGAATTCAGCCTGATTAACGGCGGTAAGTCCATGGCCGGCCGCCAGCAGGAGCCCGGAGACGGCGAGATAGAAAAATTACGACGCGACGCTGAAGATCTCCGCCAGGAGAATAAGAGTCTACTGGGGGATCTGGAAAAACTGCACCGCCGCAAAGAGGAGCTGCGCCAGGAACTGACCCAGGTGGAGGAACAGCTGGTAAACTTGCGGGTGGAGCGGGATACCCTGAAGAAGCGCGTCAGCCACCTGGAGACCCGCCTGATGCAGCTCCAGGGGACCCTCAACAAAACCGTCAGCGACGCCCAGACGGAGCAGTCACACTTGAAACAGCAACTACGGGAGCAGGAATACCGCCTGCAGACCACCCTCATCGCCAATGAAGACCTGGAACGGACGGTAGCCGACCTGCAAAAGGAACGCCAGGATTTAAAACGCCAGCTGTCCTTCTGGCCGGTGCGCCTGGCGCTGCGCCTGGCCGGCCTGCTGGGTTTGAGCTTCCCGCGGGAAAGGAACCGCGCCGGGGCTTACGGGCGTTAGACCGGCCCCAACGATGGCAGCACAGGACTGGCTTTAACCGGCCCTGGATTGGAAACCGGCCCTGCTGCCGCCTTCCTCTGTTGGTATTGCTGCCCGTTTATATTTATAATCGCCAAAAAAGCAACACGGGTTTAAGAATAGCTATAGAAGTAATATAACCCCGCTACCGGGGTATTTTTATGACTGTATACGTTTCAAAGCCGCCATTAAAAACTAGCAGATGGATTATTGATCGGCAGGCTTCATCGAGGTGATGTTGGCATCTTTACAATTTCCGAGAATTCATGTTAAGATTATTTTGCGGTTAAACTTATACTGTAGACCTGCATGAAAGGGGGATTGCCTGATGAGTACGGCGGCGCAAAAGTTGAGCGACCTGGAAAGGGGCTTGATGGAACTCGTCTACCAGTCCCGGCTCAGCGAAATAAAGATCAAAGAACTCGCTGAGGAGATGAACGATTTCAAGGATGAGATGAAGGAATTTAAAGAGGAGATGCGGCAATCGAAGCGGGACATGGATAAGAAGTGGGGCGACCTGGCCCGGAAGATGGGAACCCTGATTGAGGATATCTTTATCCCCTCATTCGACCTGGCGGTAGAAAAATACTTCCACCTTACGCCCAGCGACGTCATGCCGCGGCGTAAGATAAGAAAGAACGGCGACACCCTGGAAGTGGATATCCTGGCTTACGCCGGGGAAATGGCTTTTGTCGTCGAGGTTAAGGCTTCTCCCAACCGGTTGGAATATGTTCATGATTTTATCGCCAAGTTGAAAACCCTGCCGGATTTCCTGCCGGAGATACAAAAATATCAAACTGTGCCCATCTACGCGGCCCTGGATATGGAGGACAAAACCATCGCCCTCCTGACCCGGAATAAGATTTATGCCATGGTTGTGCGGGGAGATATTCTGGAACTGGTCAATTTCCGGGAGCTTGAAAGGAAGAACGACTAACAATACAGCCTGATTTCTTTTGATATCCGGCAAAGAGATGCTCCGGCGGCGCCCTGGCAGGCGCCCTGCGCTGCCACCTGGCTGCCCGTCTGCCGGGTGTATGCCACGGCAGTGGTGGCGCAAACGGTCGATGACGGCCTGGACCGGGAGGGGATCTTCAACGATGACGGCCACGGCTGCTATATTGACCCCGGCTACCGGCCGGATGGGGTTCCCGTTTCGTAGCCGTACCGGGACCGCAGCGGCGGCTGGCTATCCACCAGGATTACTACCTGGCGGCGCCTTATAGGAATATGATGCTCAGCGGCTGGCTGCTCCGGCCTTATTGCCGCGGTAGCCGGCCACAGCAGGCAAACCCTTCCGATACGTTACCTTGATGCGTCAGGCCTGAATGGTCAAATTGCCCCTTGACAGGGGGTTAACTTAGGGATAAACTACCAAACGAAGGTCCTTTTAAGTTAGTCCGGTGAGGCTAGCAAGGGAGTAGGGAGTAGTAAAGGAATACTCGTGGGAAGCTAAGCCTGCGCCAGCCTTCATGCGCAGGCATTTTCATGCCCGGAGGAGGAGTATAGATGGAGCTGGCAGTCAAAAGTAAGATTATGGACGCCGTTAAATTGCGGCGGGTCCTGACCCGTATAGCCCATGAGATTCTGGAACGCAACCGCGGTACGGCAAACCTGATCCTTATCGGCATCCGGCGCCGGGGAGTGCCCCTGGCCGAACGCCTGCAGCACTTTATTAATGAGATCGAAGCAGTAGAGGTCCCGCTGGGTATACTCGATATTACCCTTTACCGGGATGACCTTACCACGTTAAGCAACCAGCCCTCTATCAACCGCACCGAGATCCCCTTTGCCATTGGCGGCAAGAAAATAGTCCTGGTAGACGATGTCCTGTTTACCGGCCGGACCGTCCGCGCGGCCATGGACGCATTGATGGACCTGGGCCGGCCGCAGAATATCCAGCTGGCGGTGGTGGTCGACCGGGGTCACCGGGAGTTACCCATTCATGCTGACTATGTAGGTAAAAATGTTCCCACGTCGCGGAAAGAGGAGATTGCCGTCCAGTTACAGGAGATTGACGGCGTTGACCAGGTATTGATCAGGGAACTGTCACAGGAAGCTGATGTCAGTACTTGAAATGAGTTTCGTCAGGCTGATAAGGGCGGGACAGCCAGCGCCCTCCTTACCGGACGATAGCTGACGATAGCTGATAAGGAGCTTTTTTATAGAGGAGCGGCTGATATCAGCGTATTATCTCCAGCCACTTCCTACAGCTCATTATAGAAGGAGCCATTCATGGTGGCGCGCTGCCACCAGCGGACAGAAAAAATGAGAGCAGGCAGGCTTTAATCAGGAACTGGCGTAGCCAGTTCCGCCAAGCCTCCAACCTCTCACCTCTCACATCCCACATCCATTTTCGAAGGAGTGAATGCCGGTGCGCGGGTTTCTGGTGCTGGAAGACGGCACGGTTTTCCGCGGTGAAGCCTTCGGCTACCCCGACCGCAGCCACGGGGAAGTGGTCTTCAATACCAGCATGACCGGGTACCAGGAGATCCTGACTGACCCCTCGTACTGCGGCCAGATCGTAACCCTGACCTATCCGCTGATTGGCAACTACGGCATCAACAGCGAAGATTTTGAATCAGAAAAGCCCCATGTAGCCGGCTTTATCGTCCATGAGGCCTGCCGCCGGCCCAGCAACTGGCGCGCCAGCGGGGATATCGACCGGTTTTTGCAGGAGCATCGCATCCCGGCCTTGCAGGGGGTGGATACCCGCGCCCTCACTCGCCACCTGCGCCGCCGGGGGACCATGCGCGGCGTCCTGGGCACCGGGACGGTGGATATAGAAGAACTGAAGGCCGTTGCCGCTGCAGAACCGCCGTTAAGCGGGGACAGGTTGGTCCCGGAAGTGACCAACCACGAACCATTTACCGTCGCGGGCGGCGAGCGCCGCATCGCCCTCTATAATTTCGGCGTCAAGGAAAACATCATCCGCTGGCTGCACCGGGAGGGCTGCACGGTCATAGTCATGCCGGCGCGGAGTACGGCTGCTGAGATTTTAGCCACCCGTCCCCACGGCGTGACCATATCCAACGGCCCCGGCGACCCCGGGGATGTCCCCTATGGCGTGGCCACTCTCCGCGAACTCCTGGGTAAAGTACCCATGATGGGCATCTGCCTGGGCCACCAGCTGCTGGGCCTGGCCCTGGGGGGCGCCACCTTTAAACTCCCCTTCGGCCACCGCGGCGGCAACCATCCGGTGAAGGATTTAAATAGCGGCCGCGTATATATCACCTCGCAAAACCACGGCTACGCCGTCCGGTCCGGCTCCCTGCCGCCGGAAGTCGCTGTCACCCACATCAACCTCAACGACGGCACTGTGGAGGGCCTGCGCCACCGGGAACTGCCGCTTTTTGCTGTCCAGTATCACCCCGAGTCCTCACCGGGGCCGACGGATTCGGAATATCTTTTCCATGAATTTATCCGTATGGTAGATGCATACCGCCCCAGTAATTAAAAAGGCACCCGGTGCCGGCATGTCACGGCCGGCTCCGGAGAATACTCCTGCTACCGGTAGAGAAATTGCCGTTACCGGGTCCTGAGAGGGGATTTAATTTATGCCAGTAAAACCTTGGTTAAAAAAGGTGATGGTCATCGGTTCCGGGCCGATCATTATCGGCCAGGCGGCGGAATTCGACTACGCCGGCACCCAGGCCTGCCGGGCTTTACAAGAAGAAGGGATGGAGGTCGTCCTGGTCAATTCCAACCCGGCGACCATCATGACCGACCGCGATATGGCCGACCGCGTTTACCTGGAGCCCCTGACCCTGGATTTTGTCGCCCGGATTGTTCGCCAGGAACGGCCCGACGGCATCATCCCCACCCTGGGAGGCCAGATGGGGTTGAACCTGGCCCTGGAGCTGGCCGAAGCCGGCGTCCTGGCGGAAACCGGGGTGAAGCTGTTAGGAACACCTTTACAGGCCATCCAGCGGGCTGAAGACCGGGAGCAATTCAAGGCCATGATGCTGGCAATCGGGGAGCCGGTGCCGGAAAGCCGTATTGTTACCCGCGTCGAAGAAGCGCTGGCTTTTGCCCGGGAAATCGGCTATCCGGTCATCGTGCGGCCGGCCTACACCCTGGGCGGTACCGGCGGCGGGGTAGCCCGAAATGATACGGAACTGGAATCTATCGCTATCAAGGGCCTCAAATTAAGCCTGATCAAACAGGTCCTGGTGGAGCGCTCCGTTGCCGGATGGAAGGAGATCGAGTACGAAGTTATCCGCGACGGAGCTGATAACTGTATTACTGTCTGTAACATGGAAAACATTGACCCGGTGGGGATCCATACCGGGGACAGCATCGTCGTCGCCCCTTCCCAGACCCTCTCCGACCGCGAGTACCACCTGCTGCGCCGCTCGGCGCTGAAAATCATCCGCGCCCTGGGTATCGAAGGGGGCTGCAATATCCAATTCGCCCTCGACCCGGGTAGTATGCGCTATTACGTCATTGAGGTCAATCCCCGCGTCAGCCGTTCCAGCGCCCTGGCCTCCAAGGCCACCGGCTACCCCATCGCCCGCGTGGCCACCAAGGTCGCCCTGGGGTTGACCCTGGACGAGATACCCAATGCCGTCACCCGGGAAACAAAAGCCTGCTTTGAACCGGCCCTGGATTATGTCGTTGTGAAAATTCCACGCTTTCCCTTTGATAAATTTTCCCTGGCCGAGCGCCTGCTGGGGACGCAGATGAAGGCCACCGGCGAGGTCATGGCCATCGACCGCACCTTCAGCGGTGCCCTCTTGAAAGCCATCCGTTCCCTGGAATTAAAACTCGACGGTTTAAGGGTGCCGGCCTTCCAGCGCTTCAGCGACGGCGCCCTGCGCCGCAAAATGGCCGAGGCTGACGATGAGCGTCTCTTTGTTATCGCCGAAGCCCTGCGCCGCGGCTGGACCATTGCCGCCGTCCATGAAATCACCGGCATTGACCCCTATTTTTTGGGCGAGCTGGAGACAATAGTCGCCATGGAAGAGAATATGGCGGCC
>DFYS01000138.1:5731-24551 GCA_002383405.1 Moorella sp. UBA4076 | reverse complement strand
TGGTGGCCCCCGGCGGCTGCGCCCTCCCTGTACAGGTGATCGGCAGCCAGGGCAATATCGTTATCCTTTGCCAGGAAAACAAAAACAGCCCCCAGGATAGCCAGGGGGCTGTAACTCTATTATATTAGTACCTTACGGCTTCANNGGTTGTGGGCGGAGCCCACTTTAGCAGGTTACCAGCTCTTTTTTTTGCGGCTGCCGGACCATCGCTCCCGTTGTGACCCAACTCTGCTATACCTTTTTCCCCGGGCGGGGTCCTCCGGGGTTAATTGCACCGGGGTGGTATCCGGTTCCCGGGTCAGCAATTTCAAAGCGGCTGCAATCAAGGTCACGGAATCTGTTTCTGCGAGTAAATCCTCCGCCATCTCTCTATATTGCTTAACATCCGCGGCGGCCGCCGCCTGGAGCAGCTTTTCCATGGCCACACGCTGCTGGCCTTGAATAGACTCGGTCAGGGTGGGAATGGGCTCGCGCACCATTTTGCGCCGCGTCATTTTCTCTATCGACCGCAGGTGCTCTATCTCCCGCGGGGTGACAAAGGTAAGGGCCTGGCCCGGCTTGCCCACGCGTCCGGTACGGCCGATGCGGTGGACGTAACTCTCCGGGTCCTGGGGGATGTCAAAGTTATAGACATGGGTCACCCCGGTAATATCCAGCCCCCGGGCGGCCACATCAGTCGCTACCAGGATCTCGATAATGCCCTCCTTGAACTGGCGGATCACGCTTTCCCTTTTGGGTTGGGTCAGGTCACCATGGATTGCTTCCACTGAATAGCCGCGTTTACTTAAAGCCCCGGCCAGCTCATCTACCCGGCGCTTGGTGCGGCCGAAAACAATGGCCAGGTCCGGCGCCTGCATGTCCAGCAGGCGGCAGAGGACGTCAAATTTCTGTTTCTCCTGGAGCTCGATGTAGCTCTGCTCGGTATTGGGTACTGTGACCTCTTTGGACGCAATCCTGATGGTCTGCGGCGCCTGCATGAACTTCTGCGCCAGGTTCTGGATAGGCAGGGGTATGGTGGCTGAAAATAACATGGTCTGGTGTTGCCCGGGGATCTCCCGCAGGATAGTTTCAATATCATCAATGAAGCCCATATTGAGCATTTCGTCAGCCTCATCGAGGACCAGGATCTCAATAGAATGAAGGCGTATCGTCCGCCGCCGCAGGTGATCAAGCAAGCGGCCCGGCGTACCTACGATAATGTGAGGCTTTTTCTGTAAGGCTTTGATCTGCCGGTTAATATCCTGCCCACCATAAATGGGCAAAGCCCGGATACCCTTGAATTGGCCGATGCGGTTTAATTCCTCCGCCACTTGCACCGCCAGTTCGCGGGTAGGGGTGATCACCATCCCCCGGATCTGTTCGGCGTCGACGGCGATTCTTTCCACCATAGGGATACCGTAGGCTGCCGTTTTCCCGGTGCCGGTCTGCGCCTGGCCGATCAAGTCCCTCCCCGCCATGGCGATGGGGATAGTCTGCAACTGGATGGGCGTCGGTTCTTCAAACCCCATATTGGCGACGGCCTGCAAGAGCGGTTGGCTCAATCCCAGCTCTGTAAAAGTTACCAAAAAACGTTATCTCCTTTTCTTTGGGTATTTCGGTATGGCCTTTTTCCTGAGTATAACCCGATCTTATTATAACCCAATAGTTCCCAATAAATGCTTGTTTCTACGTCAACCTCCCCTGGTTAAAACCAGGGGCTTCCTCCGGGTTAAAGGCGGAAGGATGCGGCGCGGCGACCTTCAATCCCCCGGCTGCAATCCGCAGGAGGTGGCATTCAGCCGGCTTAGCCGGCTCAACGTCGCAATTGCTCCCGGGAAAGCCTCCTGCCTGCAAAAGCCAACCCCTGAGGGCCTGATCAAAGGTTTTGAATGCCCCCTTGAGGCTGGAAGCAGGGCAATTTCACCGGCCTCATTACGCCAGGACAAGGTCACGAATGCCCCCCGGGAAACCCCTTGCAAAAATAAACTCCTCTACCCGTTCGTAGAGGAGCAATTCTTAGCGGCGCAATGCCACCACCAACGAAGGTAAGAAATGAGAGGTAGGAACTTCTCATTTCAGAGGAGTTGCTTCCTGGCAACAATTAGTAACGGCTGTTGTTTTTGCTGAAGCAATCGCGGCAATATACCGGGCGGTCGCCGCGGGGACGAAACGGTACTTCGGTTTCTGCTCCACAGGCGGCACAGGTTGCCTTGTACATTTCCCGCGGGCCGCGATTATCCCGGCCACCAAAGCCACCGCTGTTACGCTTGCGGGCGGCACGGCACTGGGGGCAGCGACCGGGCTCGTTGGTAAAACCCTTCTCGGCGTAAAACTCCTGCTCGGAAGCAGTGAAAACGAATTCGGCGCCGCAATCACGGCAGGTCAGGGTTTTGTCTTCGTACATAATAAAATCCTCCTCCAATTTTTTTGCCCCAATGGCTTAGGGAATTCAAATTCTCTCCCTCACCATAAAAGCATTGAGAAGGATAAATGAATTTGCCCCTATTAGACCAATTGACAAGCTGAGTTTATTGTACCCCATCTTTTGCTAAAAGTAAAGCATCCTGCTGAAAAAATTTTTGCCGGAGCATATCCCGCCTTCCGCTGCTCACCGCCAGGCAGGTTATAACGGATTGGCGGGGTGGGGCAGGTTCCCGGAGNNNNAGCGAGGTCCAAGGATTAAGGGCGGGAAGTGGCGCCCGCAGGGAACCTGCCCCACCCCCAGAAGCATGCTGTTCATTAACAACCGTTTTTAGTAGGAGCCCATTTTCAGGGTAATTAGCGCTGGTTCATGCATCCGTTGCGAATTGGATGGATACCCGGCAAAGGTCGCCGCGGTACTTGGCGATGGTATACTCAATGTACCGGTTTTGTTCATCGCGGACGATGCTCTCTATCTGCAGCAGGGGTGTACCGGGCGAGATATCAAGCGCCAGCGCCTCGCGGGCCGTAGGGAAAATGGCGCGCAGGATAGAGCTCATCCGCAGGGGATGCACGCCATAAACCTGCTGCAAGATATCATATAGAGATCGAAATGAAGCGGTATGGTGCAAAAAATCGGGGAAAAATCGCGCCGGCAGCCAGGTAATGCTATAGGTTAGATAGACTTCATCGGCATTGCGCCGGATCTCCAGACGGTACACCTTTTCGGCCCCGGAAAGATGGAGCGCTGCCGCCACATCCGGCGGGGCTAAAAGAATTTGCTGCGTCAGCAGTTCGGCCCCCGGTACGCGCCCTGACTGGCGAATGATCTCGGAGTATTGCGTGACCGGCGTTATGGTGTATTTGATATCAATTGGCTTTTCGCTGACGAAGTAACCTATGCCCTGGCTGGATCGAATCAACCCCACCTGCACCAGCCGGGCCAGGGCCTGCCGGACTACATAGCGGTTAACGCGGAACCGGCTGCAGAGCTCATTTTCCGATGGCAGCCTTGCCCCCGGCTGGTATTTATCCTTGATTTCCTCCTGCAATATGTCGGTAATGGCTAAATACCGTGGAATGTTTTGCTCTTTATCTAATCGCGGCATGGTCATCGAACCTCCGCTGCCGTGCAGCCTATCGCTCAACTGTCAAACTCGACGCGAAAACTGATACCGTGACGCGCCAGGCCCATGCTGTCATAAAAATGGTGCGCTGCTTCCCGTTTGCTATCGCTGGATAGCATCAGTTTGTAGCAGCCGTGCTCCCGGGCCATACGCATGGCTTCGCGCATCATTAGCCGCCCAACTCCCTGGCCGCGGCAGGCGGGGTGGGTGACCATATTCTCCATAATGGCGAAAGGGGTGCCCCCGTGGCCCAGATTGTCACCTATCAGCAGGGTAAAGGTACCCACCACTGCTGCACCGGCCGCAGATGGATCAACAGCCACGAAGGTTTTGTAAAAGGGATATTGCGCCATGATGCGCCAGATATGGATAGCTTTTGGCTGCAGCAATGGCGCCCCGGGGTCCAGCTCGTTTAACAGATTGCCCACCAGTACCAGGTCCTCTTCTCTGACTTCGCGAACTAACATCGGCTCGCCCTCCCTGTTATATCTTTCGGCCTGCAGCGCTGTATTTGCGCAGGAACACATCAAGATCCAAAAAATCCGCCAGCCGTTCCTGCAGGAGCTCCCGCGGCCAGTCCCACCAGGCGATCGCCATCAGCTTGTCAGCCACATCGCCGGGAAAACGCCGGCGCAGATATCTGGCCGGCACCCCCACTGCTATGGTATACGGCTCGACGTCCCTGGTAACCACCGCGCCGGCCCCGATCACCGCTCCCGTTCCTACCGTGACGCCGGGCAGCACTATCGCCCCGTGACCGACCCATACGTCGTGCCCTATTACCACCCTGTGGGCGCGCCGCCAGTTGAAAAACTCTTCATCATCAGTTGACGCCAGGCCGTAGGCTACGCGGCGGTAGGTGGCGTGATGCTGCATGACCCTTCCCATGGGATGATTGCCCGGGTTGATGCAGGCATGGGAAGCAATGGAGCAGAATTTACCTATATCCGCATAATTGATGCTGGTATCGCCGGCTGTATAGCTGTAATCGCCAAAGGTAGACTCCATGATGACCGTGTTCGGTCCCAGGGCCGCCCAGCAGCCGATCTGGCTGGCGATCACCCGGGCCGTTTCATGGATCCACGGTTGGGGCCCGTATGCCATATCAATCTCAACTCCTTTGGCCAGCGCTCTCTTTTTGCCTGGTCCGGGAGATGATCGCAGTATACCTGTCGCGGAGGCCAGGCCACACGGTTTCATAATCAGCGCGCAGTTCATGGATCAGGTAACCGTCGAAATATGGAGCCAGCGCTTGCAGAATAGTCGCTATAGGTACCTCGCCCTCGCCAATGGGAATGTGCATGTCGCCTCTGCCACGCAGTAGCAGCTGGTACTGGTTCTTCTCCCAGGAGTAGGAGGATTTGCCAAAGTTGTCATGAATATGTAGATGTATTACATGCGGTGCTGCAGCATTCAATTCAGCGATCAGGTCCAGATTGTAGACCCGGCACGCCATATATAGATGGCCCACATCCAACGTCATGCCGATAGCAGGATGGGCGATGGCTTCAATCTGCCGCGCCAGGTGGTGGGGGATTTCGGCATAGCAGTATTGCGGATAATCTAAATAGGGGCGCAGGTTCTCCATTCCGATGCCTATATCGAGCGCCCTGGCCCTGGCAGCGGCTTCCCGCATGACATCCCTCTCCCGGTGCATCAGCTCTTCTTTTTGCGCCTGGCTATACTCCTGCCATACCTGCGGATGATATAGAAACTCTGTTTCGGCTACAAAACGCCCCGGGTGATACGTTATCATCCGGGCGCCGATGGCCGCACTGACCTCCAGCGAAGCCAGCAGCAGCCGGCGCTCGATCTCAAAGTCGTCACTATGAAATAAATTCAAGTCCAGGGGCGCGTGGGTCGTGTACTGCAGCGGAAAACCCTTGAGCAATTTGGTATATACCTCTAATTGGCGGCTGTTGATGGCGCCGTTGATAATGACGCCCAGGCCTTCCACCGGGATTTCAACTACCTCCAGGCCGAGGGTGGTGATCTTTTTTAGCTTTTCCTCCATGACCCTCAAGTTGCTTACTACTTGATTCTGCATCAAGCTTACCCCGATACCCTTGATCCGCATGCTCCTGCTCCATTCTACCCTGAAAATAGATGTGAGANNCTGCCATTTTCATCCTGCTGCTGGTACCGCGCCGGCGGCGTGATTGTCTACTCGGTCAGTAATCCAGCTGATATACCGTTTTGCCGTCTACCAGCACCTTTTCTAAAACCGGCCGCTGCTCATATTCCCGGATCAAAAGCAGGTCGGCCGCCTTCCCGGCCTCGATCGAGCCGGTCGCCGCCGCCAGGCCCAGGGCCTCAGCCGCATGCAGCGATACCATGTTGACGGCCTGATGCATGGGATAGCCGAGGCGGTAGATCTGGAAAACAGCGTAAAGCAACGCGGGCGGGTAATAGTCCGAACACAATATATCAACCGCACCCGCCTGCAGGGCCTGCAGAGCGGAGAGATTATTGCTGTGGGAGCGGCCCAGGATGACATTGGGGGCCCCCATCACCACGTACAAACCATTTTGCCTGGCTGCCAGGGCTACCTCCAGGTCGACGGGGAATTCACTTATAGCGGCATGCCAGGCCTTGATCAACGCCAGCCTGTCGGTAGAGTCATCGTCGTGGGAGGCCAGGGGGATACTCTGCCTGTAAGCCAGATCGGCCAGCCGCTGCAGGTCATCAGCCGCTACAGTCGCCATGCGGCAACGCCTGGCGAGCAACTCATTTACCTCCCCCTCAGTGAGATTATATAACTCCTGATAGATCTGCTTTTGTAATTCCAGGTCCCGGAACTGCCCCTGCCCGGGCGTATGGTCCATAAAGGAGACCTCGTCAATCTGGCGCGCCAGCAGCATGGCTTCCAGCATCGGCGTGGCGGCAATATTGTTTATCTCGAAGCGGATGTGGATTTTATGCTTAATAAGGCTCCGGCGCCGTCCCAGGTGCTGGATGGCGTCCACCATGGAGCGCACCGCTTCATTGCTGCGCAGCCAGTTGCCGCCTTCCTCGTTAAATAGCGAAAGAGAGTGAAATATAGTAGTAATCCCGCTGCCGGCCAGCTTGCGCTCCAGCTCATAAAAGGCCATCGTCAAAGGGAAACGGCTGTTGGGCCGTGGTTGCAATTCCCTTTCAATGGCATCGCTGTGGCAATCGATTATCCCCGGCAACACCCACATCCCCGTCGCGTCTATATCCTCCGGGCCGCAACGGCACGCCCCGCCGCTGTCAATGGCCGCGATGCGTCCGCCTTCCAGCAATAGGACACCATTTTCCAGCACCTCATGGGGGGTCACGATTCTTCCCCTCCAGATGCGCTTTATTGCGGCCATGGTGCAGCCTCCCGGCCGGCAGCGCGGCCTTCCGCCTTGCTGCCGCTGCATCCTTTAACGATATTCAGTTCGAGGACATTATCGGCCACTCTGTCCATAACCTCGCGGTCGTGGAAAATGCCCACCATGGTGGTCCCGTTCTTTTTTATCTCCTTGATAATTTCTATTACATGCCCTTTCATCGCGCTATCCAGCGAGGCGGTAGGCTCATCCAGTAAAAGCAGCCGCGGCCGGGTGATGAAGGCCCGCGCCAGGTTAACCCGCTGCTGCTCGCCGCCGCTGAAAGTAGCCGGGCAGGCATCCCAGAGTTCCGGTGGAATATGCAGCCTGGTCAGCAGCTCTATCGCCTTGCGGCGCGCCTCCGGCCAGGAATAACCGCCGGGAATAAGGCGCTCAGCTACGACATCAACGGCCGCCACGCGCGGGATAACCTTGAGGAATTGAGATACATAACCAATCTCCCCGGCGCGCAGGTGGATTATTTGGCGTTCCGGGGCGCAGGCCAAATCGACGCTGCCGTAACGGGCCGATTCATACCAGATATGGCCGCAGGTAGGCCTGTAAGTCCGATAGATGCATTTCAATAGCGACGATTTACCCGCTCCACTGGGGCCGGTTATACCCAGAAATTCACCCCGGCCTACTGTGAAGGAAAGGTCGCGCAAAGCGTATAGCTCTATAGTACGCGTCAGGGTAAGATGAAAACTTTTAGTCACTGATTCCAGGCTTAAGATTGCTTCCTCCTCCTTTTTATCCCGCCCCTTACTGCCGCCAGGCAAGGCCGTCACAGGTATGCCCATGCCTTCATAACAATGGGACCCTGCCTGACGGTCCTTGTAACAGCCTCCCCTTCCCACCTATGCCTTCACAATAATGAGCGCACCAGCAGTTGCGTATACGGATGCTCGGGGTCCTCCAGGACCTGATCAGTGAGACCCTGCTCCACCAGGCGCCCCTGGTGCATCACCATGGTGCGGTCAGCCAGCATCCTGATTACGGCCAGATCATGCGAGACCAGCAGCATGGCCACACCAAGCTCGCGCTGGATCTGGCGTACCAGATCCAGTACCCGCGCCTGCACCGATAGGTCCAGGCCGGTGGTAACCTCGTCCAGCAGCAACAGCGGCGGCTTGTTGGCCAGGGCTTTGGCGATCTGCACCCTTTGCTGCATACCGCCGCTGAAATTCTGCGGGTATTCATCCAGACGCGGCAGGGGCATCTCCACCTGGCGCCACAGCTCGGCCGCGCGGGTGCGGATACGGCCGACATGGTACACGCCGGCGGCCAGCAATTTCTCAGCAATATTACCGCCCCCGGAAACGTGCATCCTTAAACCCAGCCACGGGTTCTGGAACACCATGCCCATCATATGATTGCGGATATAGCGTTGCTGCTGCGCTGACGCCGCCAGGAGGTTGGCCGGCCCGCCTTGATAAGACGGTATGGTCATGATACCGGTGGTTGCCTCTTCCTCGAAATAAAGGCAGCGCAGGAGGGTACTCTTGCCGGAGCCGCTCTCACCCACCAGGCCCAGGATTTCGCCCGGATAGAGATCAAAGGAAATATCATAGCAGGCCCACAGGCTGCCACACTGCGGGCAGCGCTGGCCCTGTAAATCCAGGCAGGCCGGACAACCTGGTCCGTAGCGTTTACCCAGACCGGATACCGCCAACAACGGTTGCTCTTCATTTATTGCGGACACAGCAGCTATAGCCCGCCCAGCCTGGTTCATCATGCCTGCCCCCGTTCCTGCCGGCGCTGCTGACAATAAGCGGTGTCCGAGCACTGGTAGAGCTTCTGTCCGCTGGCGGCGTCGTCAATTTCATACAAAAAGGTGCTGGTACTGCCGCACAAACGGCAGCAGGCGCCTGCCAACCTCTCTACTGCGAAGGGATAGTCATCGAAGGATAGCGGCTGCACATCGGTATAAGGGGGGATGGCATAGATCCGCTTCTCCCTGCCGGCGCCAAAAAGATAAAGGCACGCCGCCTGGTGCAGCTTCGGTATATCCCAGCGCGGTATGGGGCTGGGGCTGAAAAGGTAGCGCCCGTGCGCCAGGCAGGGGTAACTGTGCCCTACCGTGATGTCCCCCCAGCGCACAATATCCTCATACAGGGCCAGCCACATGGCGCTATAATCCATCTCGGCATGCTGCCGCCGGGTCACCTCTTCCCGCGGCTCAATCAAGCGCAACGGCTCGGGCAGCGGCACCTGCAAGACCAGGATCTGGCCGGCGCGCAGCGGCTGCTCGGGAATACGGTGGCGGGTCTGAATCAGTGTCGCCGCCGCTGTGTCGACGGTGGTCTCAATGCCGGTTGTATTTTCCACCAGGCGGCGGATGCTCACCGCATTGACGCTGTCGTCACTGCCCTGGTCGATCACCTTCAGCCTGTCACCGCGGCCGATGAGCGCCAGCGTTAACTGGAGACCGCCCGTCCCCCAGCCGCGGGCGATGGGCATCTCCCGCGAGGCGAAAGGCACCTGGTAACCGGGGATGGCCACTGCTTTCAACGTCTTACGCCGGATCTCGCGCTTGGAGCCTTCATCCAAAAAGGCAAAGTTATATGTGTCCAACCATACCGGCTTAGTTTCAGAACCATTCATGCGCTTCTGCTTCCCCCTATTTAGACGCTGCCTGCTGCTGCGCCTGACGGATGCGGGCCAGCGACGACTGAAAGGTGACATAATGAGGCAGCTTCAAATGGGAAATGAAGCCATGCGCCTCGACACAGTCGATATGCATCAAAACGAATTCCTCGTCCTGCACCGGCGCCGGCCCTTTGGTCTGCAGGCTGCTTTCCAGAATTGCCATGGCTATGGCCTTGGGCTCATTCTGTCCGAAACAGAGACCGTAACCCAGAGAGAATTGGGCCGCGCCCCCATCTTCATTGCCGGCAAAAGAATTGATGCATTCCACTTCGGTCAGCATAATCTCGCCGATATAGATCAGAATCTCCTCCCCGCCGTCGGCATAAGGATAGGGGATATCCACGGCGGCATAGCCGACGCGCAGTTCGCCGATGGTGGGATGGACCGTGCCGTAGCCGCGCAGGGAACTGTAGGCCAGCGCCACCATGGCCCCGGTCTCACCGCGCGCCAGGGCCTGCAGGCGGGCAGAACGCGGTGCCGGAAAAGTAACGCTGGCCATGGTGATGTCAAAAGGTACCCTGTCGTCCGCAGCCGCAGGGCACTGCCGCAGCAAACCCTGCTGGCGCAAAAGCTCAGAAACTTTAGCCAGAGTAGGAACTGGTCCAGTAACCTCGCCGTCCAGATGCCATTGCTGCAAGAACGCCCGTAGCTCTTCCTCCCCTTCCTGACGCAGGGAAAAATCAAGCAGCCGATGCGTATAGTCATAAGTAGGGCCCAGCATCTGCCCGCCGGGGATATCGCGAAAAGCCGACGAAAGCCGCCGTATTACCCGCATCCGCGCCGGCTCCACGGTGAGGGAATAATGATCCCGCTCCAGGGTAGAGCGATAGGCCCGGAGCAGAAAGGCCGCTTCGGCCGTGTCGCCTTCAGCCTGTTTCAGCGCTATGGCGGCGTATTCCGGCGCATACAACCCGCCTTCACCCATCACCCTGTCGATCAACAGGCGCAGCTGGTGCTCTATCTCTTTAACCGGCAGCGGTTCAGCAGCATCTTTGACCCGGTAATACTTGCTCAACTTATTGGCTGCAGCTATGGCTTCCTGCCCCCCGGTAACCATTACATATCCCATACCGGCGCCCCTTCTTCCACTGTTGTCGTCCGCGGCAGGGCCATAATCCGGCCGGCGCTATCGACCAGTACCATATCGATTCCTAAAGGATATTCGCTGTTGACCTGACAGCGCCCGGCTATCCATAAACGCGGCAGGCCCACTACAGCGCCAGGACGCTCTCCGGGAATCCCCGGCCCCTTCAGCCTCAGGTGTATAGTTCCGGGTACCCCTTCCCCTGGCGCCGCCAGCCTGGTGACAGCTAAAAATAGAGTGGCGCTTTGATCGGGCCTGAGAAGGGTGCCTCGTTTCGCTCCCTGCAGCAGGGCCGCTGTTTCGCCTGCATTCAAATGCTTATCCACAAAAATATAGTCAGCTTCGGTGAGGGGAGCCGGCCGGCTGCGCGTGCTCCACTTCAGGTAGCGTTCCGCCGCTTCTGGCGCCTGGCTAAGGACGGCAAAGCTCACTTCACCGTCCAGCAGGGTTAAAGCCATAACAGCCAGACCCGGCGCCAGGGCGGCTTCCGGCGGGATCTTTTCCCGGACTGGCCCCAGGTCATTTATTTTCCCCGGCCGGGCCATAGCGTCCAGCAGCCGGCGGTAAACATCCTGGGCATCGTGTACCATATCAAACCTTGCCAATGTAATCCTCCACTGTCTCAAAATTAACCCTGGTGCGCGCTGCTTTGGTATATTCACCCTGCTGCCGGGCCGCAATGACCCGCTCTTCCGCCAGCAGGCGCGGCAGCCATTCCTCCACCTCGGGTAAATGCGCGTTACAGGCGGCGTCGATAACTGCCAGCCGCCAGGCCATATCGGGTTCATCACCCATTATCATGCCAAAGCCGATAACGCCGTCCACCTTAACGGTACATTCAGTAACCAGGATTTCCCCCACATAAAAAGGCTGCTGCCTAACGGAGTCCCGCGCTCGGGCCATAACCAGGCTTTTATGCGGCGGCCGCTCGACCGCCACGTCGTGGCAGCTCGCGATTGCGTCGGCCCACGCCGCCGCAATGCTGCGGTCACCCTCTACCAGGAGACGCGATAACCGATGTTTGTCCATCACTGCTCGGTCGTCCTTCCCCGGCAAGAACATCAGGCCGTCTTGATTATCTTCTTCTTAAGGTAATTACTCAGCATTTCCACCGCATAGAGCATGGCAAAAATGACGATGGTGATAAAGAGCGCCTCGTTGAGTTCATACATGCGCATGGCGCGAATCAACTGCCAGCCGATGCCGCCGGCTCCCACCACGCCCAGTATCGTCGCATAGCGCAGGTCGATGTCGAAGCGCAGCAACGTCCAGGAAAGGAAGTATGTCGCGACGCTCGGGACGACCCCCCGCACCACTACCTGCAGCCAGCTCGCGCCGCTGGCACGCAGGGCCTCGAGCAAACGCTGGTCCATCTCCTCGATGGAATCGGCAAAAACCTTGACCATCATCCCCAGGCTGTGGATAGCCAGCGCCAGGATGCCGGGCAGCGGCCCCAGCCCCATGGCCGCCACGAAGATAATCGCCCATACCAGCACCGGGATAGCGCGCATAAGCGCCGCAAATCCCCTTACCAGCCAGAAAATACCTCGGTGGGGGGATATGTTGGCCGCTCCGAAAAAGGATAAGCCGAAAGCCATGGCCACTGAGAGCAGTATAGCCAGCCAGGTAATCTGCAGGGTCTCGGCGGCAGCCAACAGCACCAGACGCCAATCGGCAGCATTGGGCGGCCACATTTTAACGGCCATGGTCAAGAGTTCCAGTGTCCCGCTTCCCAGCCGGGCATAATCGAAATGCAGTTGCTGCAGGCTGAAAATAAACAGCAAGACGCCGGCAACCATAGCCCCGGCAAGAAAACGGCCGTTCTTCAGCCGCTCCGGCGCTGCAGCCTTTTTTACTGCTATCCCGGCAGAGGCAACACCTGACAGCTTTTCCCTGACTGCGTCGGCATTCATATGATATTCCTCCTGAGAACCGTGGTAAGAAACTCTATCCCCACAAAGAGCACCACCGTCATCAAAATCGCCATAGTCACTTCTTCAAACTGGAACAGCTTGATCCCCGCCTGGATGGCAAAGCCCAGCCCACCGCCGCCTACCATGCCGATGATAGCCGAGCTGCGGACATTGGTATCCAGATTGAACAGCGACCAGCTCAGCAGTTCGGGCCAAAACTGCGGCATGACGGCCCGCCCCATAATCTGAAGCCAGCTGCTGCCTGCCGCTTTCAGCGCCTCCACCTGCCCCATATCGATCTCGTCTAAAGCCTCGGCAAAGGCGCGCGTCAGCAGCCCGACGCCAGCGATGAACAGGGCGATGGTGCCGGCCATTACACCCAGGCCGTAGGCGGGGACGATCAGCAATACCCAGACCATATCGGGGATAGTACGCAGCAGGGTAGCGAAAGCCCTTGCGATAACCTGAAGCAATGGGTGCGGCGTCGTAGCACCGGCGGCAAAAAAAGCCAGGATAAAGGATACTAAGGCTGACGTGCCCATGGCGACCACGCTCATATACAAAGTATCCAAAGTCGGCTGCAGCAGCCGGGAGATGCTTCCCCAGTCGGGCGGCAGCATATCTACCAATATAAAGCGCAAGATCTCCCCCAGACCGGCGCCGGCTCTGGCCATCGAAAAGCCGGTGGTATTAATTGACAGGACGGTAATGCCTGTCAAGCCGGCCAGTAACAAGACGGTGTAGCGGCGCTTTTTTCGCTGGTAACTCTGCCAATCCATTATTCTGCACCTCCCGGTCAATTGGAGCACCATCGTACAGCTAGTGATGGTACGGCTAGTGATAGATCTGCTGGATAATAGCCGGCGTCAGCTGTTCGGCCGCACCATCGAAGACAATGTGGCCGGCGCGAATACCGATGATGCGCGTGGCATACTGTTTGGCGAACTCCACTTGATGCAGATTGATCAGACAGGTAATCCCATCTTCCCGGCAGATGCGGTAGATGTAATTCATGATGCTTTCCGAAGTAACGGGATCCAGGCTGGCGATGGGCTCATCCGCCAGGATAAGTTTGGGGTTCTGGGCGAGGGCCCGCGCTATCCCCACGCGCTGCTGCTGGCCCCCGCTCAACTCACTGGCCCTCTTAAACGCCTGGTCGCTTAAGCCCACCCGCGCCAGGATCCGCATCGCTGCCTCGATTTCCTGTTGCGGGAACAGGCCGATGGCTCCTTTAACGCTGTTCATATACCCCAGCCGTCCGTTTAAGACGTTATCCAGCACCGTCACCCGCGGGATCAAGTTGAAACTCTGGAATATCATCCCCATTTCGCGGCGCAACAGGCGCAGTTGCCGCTGATTGGCCTTGAGCACATCGGCGCCGTTAAAGTGCACCTTCCCTGCCGAGGGTTCAACCAGGCGGTTGATACAGCGCATCAAGGTACTCTTCCCGGCGCCGCTGGGGCCGATTATAGCCAAAAATTCACCCGGCTGGACGGTAAAGTCCACCCCTTGCAGCGCCGTCGTCCCGTCGTTGTAGACCTTCTTTAATCCCTGTACCGTTAAAATAGGCGACACGGCTTTTACCCCCGCTTAAACTTTGATCACTTTAACAGTTCTTCCGGGCTCATGTTCAGTATCCGCGCCGTTTCTCTGACCATGTCATAATCAGAATCGGCTATCGGGAAAAAGCCGTTGATGCCCCATTCAGCAAATAAAGTGGGGTTCTTGTAGCTAAGAAAAAATTCCTTGATTTTTTGCTTTAAATCCTCGGGCAGATCCTGGCGGTAGGTGGTAGGATCGATAGGAATAGGGTCGGATTCGGCTATCACCTTGTAGTCCGATTCCTTCAGCATCCCCTTATCTACGTAGCGTTTCAGGTTAGAGCTCGATACGGCGGCGCCGTCGGCATCACCCTTGGCAATGGCTAAGGCCGAGGCGTCATGGCCGCCGGAGAAGGAGACGTTGCTGAAAATCTTGTCCACTTCCTGGGCCGAGGCAAGGCCAAAATGCTTGGCCAGCATCACGTGGGGGAACAGGTTGCCCGAGGTGGAGGCGGGGTCGACGAACAGAAACTTCTTGCCGCGCAGGTCGTCCAGCGTTTGAGCACTGGACTCATCCGGCACGATGATCAGGCTTTGATAGAATGCCTCCGCCGGGCTTTTGGCACCTACGGCGAAGGCCTCGGCGCCGCTGCGCTCGTTGGCGATGATGTAGGAGAAGGGACCGAATTCGGCCACATCTACTTTCTTGGTACGCATGGCCTCGATCAGGGCGGTATAATCGGTGGGTATGTAAAACTCTACCGGCATCCCCAGCGCCTGGCTCAGATCGTCCACCAGCGGCTTGAAGGTCTTGGCGATGGCTTCCTGGCTTTCGCCGGGTACGACGCTGTAATGCAGCACTTGCGGCCACCCCTGGCGCGCGGAGTTGTCCGGCCCGCTGGCAGCCGGTGCCCCGCTCTTGCTGTTGCACGCCGTCAGGCTCAGTAGCAGCATCGTCATGACGGCAATGACTCCCAGAATACGTTTTGCTTGCCTCATTTGGCGATCCCTCCACGATTTTTTTGAACTACGCCTGCGCCTCGTTCAATTGCATCATAACTTGTCTACATGATGGAATTATTAAGGTTGCGTAAAAATTTTTTTAAATTATTGCTAACGCTTTTACTTTGCCGCCACCGGTAATGCCAACCTGCCGGCAAAGATGCTGAAAATTACCCGCCTATACTTTTACCTGTGGCAACCGTTACCCCAATTGTAATCCATGGTGAATAAACCGGGAGCAGCAGTCCGAGCCGCGGCACCACCACCCGCCGGTAGCGCCCGGCAGCCGCACCATGCCAGGGAAAGTCTTGACGCGGCAGGGTAACCTTATCGCTAGCCAGTAAACTAGCCGGTAAACACAAAACAGCCCCCTGTATACGCCAGGGAGCTGTTTGCAGCCAGTAACCCTACCCTGTAAATAGATGTGGGAAGTGGGATGCGAGATGTGGGAGGCTGGTAGGAANNACCCTGCCATTTTCATCCTGCTGCTTGTGCCGCCGCGGCGGCATGGGCGTCTATCCTGAAAATAGCGTTCTTGCGAAACAGTATGCTGGTCTACCGGGGTGGGGCAGGTTCCCCCTATAACCCGGCGGCGGCCCTGGCTGCGGCCAGGAGTTCGCTGTCAGCAGGCGGCTGCGGCGGTTGCGGCCGTCCCGAGGCGCGGGCAATCCGGCTCAGGGCCTGCCAGCGCTGCTGCATGCGGGTATAGAGGCGGTAGACGTATTCCTCCAGTTCGGTGGCAACCCAGGCTTCCAAAAAATTACGGGCGTACTCACCGCCGGAGGCATCGCCGATTTTATAATAGGCCGCCCTGGCACCCCGTGCCCGCCCGTTGGTGGTATAGGGCAGCCACCAGGGCCGATAGGGCTCGTCTTCACTATCGCTACGGAAGAAGCGGATCGACCGGTTGTCGTTCAGGGCCGCCAGAGGCGGCTTTAACCAGAAACGGGCGGGGGCACTGGTATACAGCACCCGGTTTTCACCCAGAATAATCAGCTGCCACTGGGTGGCGCGGGCCTGGCGCAGGTAGGCAGTACCGGCCCGCGAAGGTAGGCCCTGCAGCTGGAGGATGGCGGCTTCAGCGGGGGTGATTTCCTCTTCCATGGCCAGGCGCACCGAGTCAGGGTTAACCGCCTGGCGGGAGGTAGCGGCGGCTATTTCCCGCCCGCCCTCCTGGCCGGTATCCAGAGCGCCAGTGGAACCTGCATTCCCGTCCCGTTCCTCAGCCGGGTTACTATTCTGCGCCTGCAGAGCCCTGACCGCCTGCCGGACCTCTTCTTCCAGCTCCGGCCACACGATACCATCCTGGTCCTTCCAATCGTGGCCGAGTTTGGCGGCCACCCTTTCCAGCTGCGATTTGACCGTCCCCGGCTGCAGGCCCAGGGCCGTGGCCATCTCCCATCGTGTCAGCCCCTCCCGGGCGAGCAGAGCCACCTGCAGTTCCAGCGGAGCCAGGTTGAGGCGGGCATCAATGGTATGATCGGACAAGAGCGTTCATCTCGCTTTGCTTTATCTCTCACTACTACTATTCTGCAAATAACGCTCTTTCCCTGCCTGCCAGGCTATTTCCTGTTTATGTCATATTTCTATATATTCCGCCTGGTGTGGATCCCTGCAGTTGGCCTTTCAGGCATAGGAGAACTCGAGAAAAAGGATTGATGCCCCTATGCCGGAGTCGCAGTCGCGTAAAGAGAATAAGAAGCGGGCACCGGGTATTAATAAGTCAAGCGCTCGGCGCCCTTTGCCGTCACGACATAGGTATCCTCAATACCGGCGCTGCCCTGGCCGGGGAAAACAAACTTGGGTTCCAGGGCAAAGACCATCCCGGCGGCCAGGACGGTCCGAGCACCGCGGGCGATTACCGGCCACTCGTTGAGCTCCAGGCCGACGCCGTGACCGATGTAAGTCACCTGGCGGCCATGGCCCATGAAATGGTCTTCCAGCCCGGCTGCAGCCGCCATCTTGACCGCCAGGTCATAGAGCTCACCGGCCGTTACCCCGGGCCGGGCTTCTGCCGCCACGCGCGCCGCGATCGCCGCCGCCACCTCCTGAGCGCGGTGCAAAGCCGGCGCCACCTCTGCGTCCAGGTAGATACGCGTCTGGTCGACAGTATAGTCACCGTAAACACCGGCGTAATCGATGAGCAGGGGTTCCCCCTTTTCCCAGCGGTGCCGGCTGGGGCCCAGAGGGTACAGGGGGCTAAGGCCGCGGCCGGCCAGGGGGATGTCAAAAGCTGAGGTCAGGGCGGCATTGGCCCCGGCTGCCACCAGGCCGGGAATCATCCCCTGTTCCTGTCCCCGGAAACGTTTGGTAGCCTGGCAACCCAGACGGCGGGCATGACTTTCAAAGGCAGCGGCGATCTCCAGCTCGGTCATCCCCGGCTGGATAACGCCGCTTATGTATTGAAAAACTTCAGCATGCCTGGCAGCGGCGTAGCGCAGCGCTTCCAGCTCGGAACCGGATTTGACGGCGCGCTGGGCGCGCAGGGCTTTACTGATATCCACCCACTGGCAATCCGAAAAAAATCGCTGGTAGCGCTGAAATAGGCTTAAAGATATTACATCCATTTCCAGCCCCAGGTGCCGGCACCCGGACCACCCGCAATCGGCCAGCAGACGGGGTATCTCGGCAAAGCTTCTCAGGGGCAACACCCGCTCCCAAACCGCCTCGGCCCGGGCGCGGCCGGCATCACGGTAGGCCATGAGCACCGGTTCGCCTGCCGCCGGGACAAACAGGTGACAGTTCTGGGCGGTACCGCTCAGGTAGTAAAGGTCGGCGGTTTGATAAATGATGGCTCCTTCCAAATTCAGGGCTGCCATGTTCTCCTGAAAACACCTGACGCGTTCCTGATACTCAATGTCGGCGCGTGTCAGTATAACCACCTCCCGTTATTTGATAGAATTTGCCTCTGATAACCTGCAGCCTTGTGCCGGAGGATAAAAGCGGCGTTGCCCGAAGAGCGATAAATACCTTCATGAAAATCAGGCGGTTTGATGGCGGCCGCAGGCCGTACTCGGGCTTGCAGTCTCTGACACTCATTTTAAGACAGGATAAGGTTAGTGGCAACTACCAGCAGATTAATGCCTTGCTGACGCATCTAAAATTGTTATGACCTTTGTTTGCCAGGGATATTAGCCTTTTATATAATACCACGTCTGCAAGGTATGTGTCAGTCCTGAGGTTAATGAAAAAGACCCGGGGTTTTTACCCAGGCCTTTCGTATTGGTGCCTCAGGGCGGAATCGAACCGCCGACACGAGGATTTTCAGTCCTCTGCTCTACCGACTGAGCTACCGAGGCAAACTTGGCGGAGCCGACGGGAGTTGAACCCGCGATCTTCGGCGTGACAGGCCGACATGTTAGACCACTACACCACGGCTCCAAAATAAAATGCAGGATGTACTGGTGGGCAGTGGCAGGTTTGAACTGCCGACCCCCTGCTTGTAAGGCAGGTGCTCTCCCGCTGAGCTAACCGCCCCTGGATGCCTATCGCGAATGCTATTATAACATGGCATCCCCGCTGAAGTCAAATAATTTTTCCCTTGCTGTCATCGCCCCACCCGGCCCCGCTGCTGGATAATTAACCAAAAGATAATTTTCTTTTAACGATCTTGTGCTAAAATTATCTTAAAATAACCTGCCAACCGGGGAATAAACTCCCCTGGAGGCGTCTACCCTGAAAATAGCGTTCCGCCTGCGCTAATGTATCGGGGGTGAAGCAGGTTCCCTTCAGGCGCCACTTCTAGCCCTTATACTTGAACGAGCTCCGC
>DFYS01000138.1:0-5692 GCA_002383405.1 Moorella sp. UBA4076 | reverse complement strand
TTCATCCTTCTGCTGGTGCCGCGCCGGCGGCATGGGCGTCTGCTCAACCGGGCTGGCGGTCAGCCTGATAGTAATAGCCCGGGAAGCCATATGATGGCCGGGTATGTGTCCTGCCGTCAAATAGCGTCCAGAGCAGAGCGGCTTAAACGGCGGCAGCCTGAGCAATTACACTTAGAGAAGAAAAAGCTTGCTCTAAGTGGATAAAAAATGACCCCCTATCCCTATCACGCTATGCGAGGTGACTATAATGAAGCTGTTGCGATACCTGCAAGGGTTGTTTAATTTGCATCAGCTGCCAGGCCAGAGCCGCAAAGACCCGGATACTGCCGGTAAAGTAGCGACCTCCGGGGAAGAGCGCGGAGAACCTGGAGCTGCGGCAGAAAACTTGTTGCGCCCGCCCACCACCGGCCGCTTCACCCCCGGCGGCCACCCGGCAGCCGGTGGCGAAAACCAGCTCCCTTCTGCCGCTATAACGGATATGCCCTGCAACCATACTTCATCTACCGCCGTACCTGTTCCCTCTACCGATAGCCAACAACCCCGCGGGGAGCAAACAGCAACTTACGGGCCGGTTCATAGTAGCGGTCAACATCCGCAGCCACTACCGCCGTATCCAAAAAAGACAACCGGCCACACTTCCTGGCTTGACTCGCCGTCTTCCCGGCAGTCACTACCGCAGCATCACAATCTGATAACCCCGCGGGTAAACCCGGACAGCACCCCGCCGGCTATCCTCCAGGTCGATAGTGAAAACCAGGACCCGGCCGCTGCTCCGACCTTAACCGCCATTCCAGCCAGCGGTATTTTTCCTATTGGTACTATCTGCCAGCCGGTCATAACGGTAGAAACAACCTCTATTACCAGGGAAGTAGTTGACTTTTTCGCCCAGAATCCCGGGGTGGAAGGCGTGGCCGTCTTGCAAAATCAGGAACCGGTGGGGCTGGTCATGCGCAACACCCTGTTTAACCAGCTGGGCACCCAGTTCGGCTTTGCCATTTATGCCGAGCGCCCCATCTCCCTTGTCATGGACACCCATCCCCTGATCGTCGAAGATAATGTACCGGTGGAAATCGTCAGTCAGGCGGCCATAGGCCGCGCTGACCACAGGGTGTACGATTCCATCATTGTCACCAGGAACCGTATCTATAAGGGTCTGGTTTCGGTGCGCCAGCTCCTGGACGCTATGACCCGCATCCAGGTGGAAGCGGCCCGTTACGCCAACCCCCTCACCGGTTTGCCAGGCAACCGCCAGATTGAAGAAAGGCTGCTGACCTGCCTGGCGGGGCAACAGCCTTTCAGCGTGATCTATGCCGACCTGGATCACTTTAAAAGCTTCAACGACCGCTATGGCTTCGAGCGCGGTGACAAGGCCATCAAAATGGTAGCCAGGATTATCACTGAAACAGTAGCTGCAAGCGGCGGCCCGGATGACCTGGTCGGCCACATCGGCGGCGATGACTTTATTATCATCACCGGGAGTACAGCAGCTGAAGCTATTGGCGAGGGGATTATTGCCGCTTTCACCCGGCGGGTAGCCGAGCTCTATGACCCTGAAGACCTGGAAAAGGGGTATATCGATACGTTCGACCGGGAAGAAAAACCGGTGCGTCTGCCTTTGATGAGTATCTCCCTGGCGCTGGTCCCCTGCGCTCCCGGCGAATATCACAACCCGGAAGAACTGGCCCGCGTTGCGGCCGAATTAAAGAAATACGCCAAGTCCCAGAGCGGCAACACCTTTGTCCGCCAGCGACGCCAGCGTATCACCCCTGGTAATTAGGCAGCCGCGCCCTTTTTCCCTGCTGCCAACCCTGAAAATAGATGTGAGAAGTGGGAGGCGAGATGCGTGAGGCTGGTAGGAACTGGCTGCGCCGGTTCCTGATTGAAGTCCCACNNTTTTCATCCTTCTGCTGGTGCCGCTGGGGTGGGACGACTTATATGCTGGCGGCCTGAGCAGCTCTCAGCAAAAATATTCAACCGCCGGTTCCGGTAATGTAGCGCTCGGTGCGCAGGTCACGGGGACGCAGAAATACTTCCGGTGTCGACCCGTATTCGATCAGCTCGCCGCGGGAAATAAAGGCCGTGAAATCCGCCACCCGGGCCGCCTGTTGCATGTTATGGGTCACCAGGATAATAGTATAGCTGGCCTTCAGTTCGCGCATCAGTTCTTCTATCCGGATGGCAGCGATGGGGTCCAGGGCTGAGCAGGGCTCATCCATCAGCAGCACCTCCGGCTCGACAGCCAGGGTACGGGCGATACAGAGGCGCTGGAGCTGCCCGGCGGACAGCCCGGTAGCCGTCCGGTGAAGGCGGTCCTTTACTTCCTCCCAGAGGCCCACCTGCTGCAGGCTTTTCACCACCCTGGTTTCCAGTTGCCGGTGGCGATAGCGCTGCCGGCCGGCTAAAGCCAGGCCCACCCCAACGTTCTGGAAGATAGTCATGGTGGGGAAAATATTGGGGTTTTGAAAGACCATGCCCACCCGGCGCCTGATTTCCACCGG
The DNA here is from genome assembly GCA_002383405.1 of Moorella sp. UBA4076. Taxonomy (GTDB): domain Bacteria; phylum Bacillota; class DSM-521; order Neomoorellales; family Neomoorellaceae; genus Neomoorella. The sequence goes on along the minus strand of DFYS01000138.1, from coordinate 3,194 downwards.
GTTGACGCCGTAGTGGTAAATATCGGTTTCATTCAAAACCACCCGGCCAGCCACCCGCGCCCCTGGCACCAGCTCGTGCATCCGGTTCAAGCAACGCAACAGGGTGGACTTGCCACACCCGGAAGGACCGATAACGGCTGTGATAGCCTTTCCCGGGAATACTAAATCGACCTGCTTCAAGATCAAATCTCTGCCATACCAGGCGTGCAGGGCTTCGACTTGAATTCCAGCCATCCTGTTTACCTCCTGATCCTGTACCCCGGCAGGAAGATACGCACCAGCAACATGGGGGTGAAAGAAATGGCAATCAGCACCAGGGCACCGGCCCAGGCCAGGGTATGCCATTCGGCAAAGGGGGCGGCGGTGTAACGGAAGATCTCCATGGGCAGGGAAGCTATCGGCTGGCGCAGATCTAACGACCAGTAGTTGTTATTCAGGGCTGTAAAGAACAGCGGTACCGGATCGCCGGCGATCCCGGCCAGGGCCATGGTCATGCCAATACCTATCCCCCGCGCCGCCGTGGGCAGGACGATAGACACGACCACCCGCCAGTAAGGGAGGCCCAGAGCCAGGGCTGCTTCGCGCATACTGGCGGGTACCAGGCGCAGGATTTCCTCGGTGTTGCGCGCCACCAGAGGGATCATCACAATTCCCAGGGCCAGACCCCCGGCCAGGGCTGAGAAAGTCTGCATGCTGATAACCACACTGGTATAGATAAAGATCCCGGCAGTAATGGAGGGCATTCCGCTCAGAACATCAGCCGTAAAGCGTACCAGCGTCCCCAGGCGCCGCCACCTTTTCATTTCGGCCAGAAAAATCCCCGTCAGGACCCCCCAGGGTATCCCCACCAGGCAGGCCAATCCGATCAGGATAAAGCTGCCGGCGATGGCATGCGCCATCCCGCCGCCGGCTTCGCCGATAGGCCTGGGCGTGCCGGTAAAAAAGCTCCAACTCAACCCCGGCAGGCCCTGGATAGCGATGTAGCCTACCACCAGCCCCAGCACAGCCAATAAAATGCCGGTAGCCAGGATGCACAGAGTGACCATTAGATAACTCCAGACCTGACGCCATTCAAAGTTCATGCATCATTCCATCTTTCCCGCCGCGCTCCATCCGGTAAATTAACAGCCGCGCCAGAATATTAACCAGCAGGGTGACCAGGAAAAGGAGCAAGGCGATGTGGATCAGGGCGGCTACGTGCAGAGAGGTGATGGCTTCGGCAAACTCGTTGATAATCACGCTGGTCATGGTATGGGCGGGAGCAAAGAGGGACCAGGAAATCTCCGGCCGGTTACCGATAACCAGGGTAACAGCCATGGTCTCCCCCAGGGCTTTGCCCAATCCCAGGGTAAAAGCGCCGATGATGCCGGTGCGGGCTGACGGCAGGACGGCCACCCGCACTACCTCCCAGGGGGTGGCGCCCAGGGCCTGCAGGGCCTCCCGCTGGCCGGTGGGAACCAGGGCCAACACCTCCCGGCTGATGGCCGTCACCAGCGGGGAGATCATAATGGCCAGGATAATCGCCGCCGCCAGGATGCCGGTGCCGTACATGGGTCCCTGAAAAAGGGGGAGCCAGCCAAAATGCTGCCCCAGCCAGGGTTCTAAAAAACGCAGCAGCCAGGGAGCCAGGACGAAGTTGCCCCACAGGCCGTAGACGATGCTGGGGATGGCCGCCAGCATGTCCACCAGGAAACCCAGCACCGTCCGTAAAGGCCGCGGTGCCAGTTCGGCCAGAAAGATGGCCGCCCCCAGGCTTAAAGGAGCCGCCAGGATCAGGCCCAGGAGGGTAGTGATCAGGGTACCATAGATATAAGGCAGGGCGCCGAAAACCCCGGCTACCGGATCCCAGGTGCGGGAAAAAATGAAAGACCAGCCAAACCTGGTCAGGGAGGGTCCTGCGGCCCGCCAGATTTGCAGGCCGATCAAAAAGACCAGCAATAGGAGTCCCAGAGCGCTCAGGATGGCTAACCCCTGTAAAACTCCATCGCCCGGGTCAATACAGGGGCGCCGCATCTTCTGTCTTTGCTGCTTAACGGCCATGTCACACCATCTATTTCTTTTCCAGGTCCCCCAGCAGGGGTTGGCCCCGGTGGGTCATGCTCTGGAGTTTGCCTTCCACCCTCTGGACTATCTCCGCCGGCAGGGGGGCGTAGGCCAGCTCGGCAGCCTTTTTTTCGCCTTCGTGGATGGCCCACCAGAGAAAACGGGCCAGGGCTTGTCCCTTTTCGTAGTCCTCCTGCTCTTTATAGACCAGGATGTAGGTATAGCCGGCAATGGGGTAAGCCCCGGGGCCGGGAGCGTTGACGATGGAAAGGCGCAGGTCGTCGGGTACGCGCACTGTAGCCGCCGCCTCCAGGGTACTTTCCAGTGATGGTTCGCTAAACTGGCCGCTGCTGTTCTGGACCAGCCCGTAGGCCAGTTTATTCAACAGGGCATAGGAAAGCTCCACGTAGCCGATGCCCCCCGGCAGCGCCTGGACCTGACGCGAAACCCCTTCACTGCCTTTGCCGGCCAGGCCGGTGGGCCAGCTGACGGCCGTACCCCGCCCCACCTGCTGCTGCCAGGCAGGGCTGACAGCGCTGAGGTAGTCGGTGAAGATGTAGGTCGTACCGCTGCCGTCACTGCGATGGACCACAGCGATATCCAGATCGGGCAGCTTCACCCCCGGGTTCAGGGACACCAGACGGCTGTCATTCCATTTCTTGACCTGGCCCAGGAAAATATCCGCCAGGATATCGGGGGTAAATTTGAGCTTCTCTTTGACCCCCGGCAGGTTGTAGATAATGGCCACCGGTCCGGCCACCGTGGGGATGTGCAAAAACTCCCCTGCCATGTCCCCCGTTTTAGCATCGCTTACCGGCGCGTCACTGGCGCCAAAATCGATAATCTTCTTGGAAAACTGCTCAATACCGGCGCCGCTGCCGATGGACTGGTAATTGATCTTGACGTTTTTGTCTATCTGCATGTAGTCGGCAATCCAGCGCGAGTAAATGGGGTATGGAAAAGAAGCCCCGGCGCCATTAAGCAATATAACCTTGCTGTTTCCCGGCGGCTGGCCGCTGGCAGCCGGCGGCGCCACCGGGCCTGGTTGCTCCTGGCGGCCGCCGCAGCCAGCCAGTCCTACGATCAGGATCAAGACTACCAGATAGAGCCCCCCCGGAGTAAACCTCTTCACCATCGACGACCACTCTCCT
>DFYS01000140.1 GCA_002383405.1 Moorella sp. UBA4076 | reverse complement strand
GACTTGCCCGATATGCTCCCGTTGAATCGGCACGTTCTTGACTTCAACTATATAGCGAACCCCATCTACAACAAAGAGCAGATCAATTCTCTTGCCATGTATGCTATATTCCCGAGCTTTTTCGGTTATCTTTCCAATGGGGAAAAGAATCTCTGGATTGTTGTATATGTAGTTCTGGATATCAATCTCTTTCATAAGCTTTCTTTCCTTGGCTCCTTTACTTGGCTTGAGAATAAATCGTTTTGCGGCCGAACGGCAAAGCTCAGCGGCGCGCGTTAGTGCGTCCGCTGGAGCACCTTGTTATGTGCTGGAATCATACTTGTCTTTTCACTTTTTCATGTAGTTTTCTATTCGCTTGTTTCTTGATCTAATAAAACTAACCGCTCCATCTTTGTATAACCTGGAATTGGCAAGTAACCCGCCATTTGGCCCATCAAGGCAGATGAGATGTCATTTACAGGAAATCAGAGTATCCTTTGCCAGGCATCCAAGCGCCAAATACCACTTTGACCACAGAAGAGACTTGGTTCGAGACGTTGGCCGGGGCAAAAAAGGCAACACTTAATCACCCCGGGCCAGCCGATGATTAAAAATGACTAGCGGTTTGTAGGAAGCAAGGCTCCTACCCGGAAGCCACCAAGAGCCGCGCCCTCTGCCGGATAAATTCCTGGAGCCTGGTTTTGATGACCGCAACCACCTCCTCCAACCAGCGGTTGAGGGTTAGCCCCTGACGTGCCGGTAGCGGTCTGCCAGTAGCGGCCAGAGCCGACGATGTTTCCAGGTACATTCAGGATTAAACGCCTGATGGTGTCTATTTCGCAGTGGGCGGCCGTCTGAGGCAGCAGGGCTAGCCGGAACCAGTTTAAAAGGTGACAGGTAAGCCGGTTTTAGCGGCCAATTTTTCCAACCTCCTCGCGGCCTTCTGGTAGCGGCGTTCTTTACCCCTTCTTTGCTGACGCGATAACTTTTGCTCTTTATTGCCGGTAGGTACTGGGCTACCATCATGGAGAAGGACCCCCTTCCTTCCGGTTGGTTTTGTTATGATACTTACCAATTCTGGAGGGGGAGAAGGTCTTCCTTCTTCCTTTGGCAAGTTTTTTACCCGAATTTCTAGGCCTCAAGCCTTGTGGCGTAAGGGTTTTTAGCTTTTACTTGCCGGATCTAAGTTTAAACCATCGTTCATCTCTGTGATCCTCTAATCCCTCATTTGTTTCCTCAGGATCAACGGGTGGTAGTAATTTAACTAATTCTTCTGCAATTTCCTCTCTGAAGCCAGCGAGCTCTCGGCGGCCTGGCTGGGAGTTTTCGTCATCCCTATTTTCCCTGTAGCTGCCCCTTCCAGTCCCTCTGACTCTAGAGTTACCCTGCCCCTACCGACATCCGGGGCCAAGGCTGCTTGGGGTCCCGACCGTGACGCCTCCGTTGCTGCCACGCCCGGGACCGTTCCTGCGGGCGCTTCCCCGGCCGGTGGCGGCCCGGCCCTTTGCGTTTTGTCTGCTCTACTCGATTCTGCCGGCGGGGGCACCCCCGGTTGAGGTGTTCGTCAAAGCATCGTCTGCCGCGCTGCAACCGGCGACCAGCACCGCCCCCAGCAGGGCCGTGACCAGAGCGGCTATGGCTTTGCGGGAAAATGTCAGCCCCTGCATAATGTGGATAGATTCGACATAGGCAGAGGGAAGTCCTGCCAGTGCGAAGGCAAAAAGTTCTCCCGGTTCCTCTGCCGGGTGCGGCAAAAAATGGTCGGATGAAATTTTGAAGAAACTGCTTTGCCGGTCAGTGCTGACGCACGAGTTGCAAACGTGAGCTGGTGGAAGGCGTCAAGCCGAGCGCGCGCAGGTTTTTATCGTCCTAAACTTACACCGAATTCTTTAGGCGCCAGGGTGGAGAAAGATTTTTGGTGCGTCAACCCTGTTTTCTGACGATATTCCTGGACACTCCGACATCCATGGCTATTTGCCTGACGCCGACCCCTTGAGTATGCAGTGCCTTGATACGCTGCTAATTGTACATGCTGACCACCTCTTTTTTCCCCCTCTCCAGGGAAGGTTTTATCACAAGGCGGGTCAGTTTTATTTGACGATCTTGGGTCAATTCTATTTTACGATCTACTGTCGAGGAATTGGAGGGGCCGCCGCTGGTTGTAAAGTGTTGTTAGCATCATTCGCCGCCCCTCCGGCTTGTTCCTAAAATCACCTCCGGCTTCTTAAGGTGGAATTCTACTTCATATAACCGAAGTTCTACATTCGGAAGCGTGCTTAATGCGTAGTGGAGTGCGTCATCCGCCTCGTGGCAGATAATTAGCCCCTGCACAACTTCTCCATCCTCAGCCAGATGCCGCTTGACCCACCCTATGTAGCGAAGGAGCTGACCGACCGTCTGGTCGCTGGTCTGATTACGCTTCAGCTCTACGACGAGCCAGCGCGGTTCCCTTTTATGTTTGGCCAGAAGATCGATACGACCAACGTCACATGGGTACTCATATCCGGCTTCCTCGTCTCCGGGCTCCTGGTAGAGGACCCATTCTTGGCCAAGTTCTAGCCGGTTCCAGTTGTCGCGCAGGAACTCATGGAGATGCCGCTCAAGGCCGAACCGTTGCTCGTTCTGGGCCGACGCGTCGTTGGAAGGCGCCTCAGCAGTCTCAACGGGAGGAAAAGCGCCGGATTCTTCCCGATCCAGATACCACCAGAGAGCATCCAGTGTTCAGAGGTCGGTCTGGAGCGCATCCCGGAGCTGAAGCAAGAGCTGGTTGACTTTGACGTATCGGTTACCGAAAGACTCGCCATGGTCGAACTCCGGCCAGATACCCAGCCGCTTCATGTTTGCTTCTGAACGGTTGTTCCACACGCCGTACTGGTCAGGCTGCATGACCAGGAGGATAGCCGTGGCCACGTTCTTACCCATCCCGGAGACCATTTTGATGGCTCTATCCAGCCGGTCCGCTACGGGTTGAGCCTCATCGACGAGTATTGCCAGGGCATCCCGAAGCCGATTCATGTCCGCACACATCCGCGGCCCCTGCCGGTGAAGTCCCGTCCAGTGGTGGTTGTTATCAAACAGGAGGAAGCTGCGGAACTCTTCTTCGGTGATATCAGTCACATGGTCGGGATTGAAAAAGGGCTGAAACCGCGCGAGCACTGCATCCTTGAGCTCCACGACCTCTTCGTAAATATCCGTATTTTTGATGCTTGCGAGAGCCTCGCGCAGTTTCCCAATCACATCAGCGGGTACGGGTGCACTGGCAACCATAATTTCCATGATTAACCATCCCCCCTTCCAGCAGGTTTACTTATCGTCTGGAACAACAGTAATCGTTGTCGTCGGTGCTTCAGGTTTTTGTTCTCTTTCAAAATAGTACCTATACTTTTCCAAATATCCCCGCATCAATGCCCGGAACACCGGCCCGTGGTTTGGCACCTTCAGGTGAGCAGTTCGTGGACGATTGCCTCCGCCCGAAAGGCAGCCGGCTGGCTGAGGAGCGCCGTGTCGAAGGTCAGTCGGCCTTTGCGGGAGCAACTGGCCCACTTGCGTTTCATGGGCCGCAGGTGGACCTCTTGGGGCTCAACTCCTATTCGCTTGGCCCAGGTGGCAACTTCGGCGCGAAAAATGGCCGCGGGGATAACTTCTTCCAGGGGCGTCAAGGGTGGTATGGCGGCTGTGACTTGCTTGCCGGGACGATACTCTGCATTGCTCTCCTCATAGGCAGCCAGGGCTGTCTCCAGCCTCACTGTTTGACCCTCCTTATCAGGTTAAGGATCTGGTCTATAATGGGTTTCGCTTCCTTGACCACCGTATCTATCAATTTTTTATAAAGTTCGAGGCGGATGCGGCTCTCCTGCCGGGCACTTCTGTGCCAATGGGGGTAAAATTCAAAGGCCTGGGCCATGTCATGCGCCACCTGTTGCGGCCCCCTTTATCCCCTGGCGTTTTAGAAGCCAGTAGACGGCAAAGGCTCCCTCAAAATCTTAGCATGTTCCTGTTTCTGTTAAATTGAGTGACTATTATTTTCTTCTATCCCTTATATTTAGTTTATTACTTCTTTTTTTCCACGGAAAATCCTGCTAACTATATAAAAAATTGTCCACAAGCACTTGTTCTATAATAAGAGTTGTGATAGACTGCTCCAACCACTCCTTCGTCTCCTTCATACGGTAGGAATTACCGAGGCTAGTCGGAGGACTATACCTATTGCCCAGCAAGCTTTAGAAGAACTAAAACGGCATAAAGCTCTCGTCAGGAACAGGAAAAAAGACGTGCCGGGTCGTCATACCAGGACAATGATTTGGTTTTCTGTACGGAGAAAGGCCTCCCTATTGATCCGAGGAACTTTACCCGTCATTTTGACATATTGTTAAAACGGGCCGGAATACCGCATATCCGTTTTCACGATACCCGGCATACCTTCGCTACTTTAATGCTCGAACTCGGAGAGTACCCCAAAGTAGTGCAACAGATGTTGGGCCACAGCAAAAGAGCCGTCACGCTAGACACTTATACCCACGTATCCCTTGATTTGGAAAAACATGCGACAGAAAAGCTCAATCAAGCTCTTGTAGAAAGAAAAATTCCTCCCACGCAGGAAGGAATTTAGACAATGAAAATATTAATTTCAGTAACATTGCCGCCAGCCTTTAATATCCTTGGCGGCAATGTTGTTAATGCATCCGGGTTGTTGTCAAGTTGTTGTCAAACCGCCTTTTGTTGCCTTCTCTCGAACCCCGGAAGCCTTAATTTTCCTGGTGGGCACGGCTGGTTNNGCTCTCCCACTGAGCTACGCGCCCGTTATTCTATTGGTGGACGTGAGGGGATTCGAACCCCTGGCCTCTAGAGTGCGATTCTAGCGCTCTCCCAGCTGAGCTACACGCCCCTGCCTGATGTGCATAATTAATTATAGCCTCTACCCGCCTGCCTGTCAAGCTGATGGCAGCAGCAACAACGGCCGCACCGGCAGCAGGGTAGACGCCTGATCGTCTCCAGCGACCCGCTGCTACTCCTTTTTATCACCTCAGCGGCGTGCCCGCCACCTCCCGGATGAGTGTCCCTGCTATTTCTGGCGTCAACAACCGTCGCTCATGAATTACTCTCCCCTTTTTGCAAATGCTAATATATAAATCCTGGATAGCGGGAGGTATGAACCAGGCAACTATGGCAGACAGCTATGACGTCATTGTCGTCGGCGCCGGTCCGGCCGGCAGCGCGGCCGCTTTAACCATGGCCCGCCAGGGGCTGTCGGTGACCCTGCTGGAACGAGGCAAATACCCGGGCAGCAAGAATGTCTTTGGTGGTACCATTTATCGCCAGCCCACCGCCGAAATCTGCCCGACCTTCTGGCACGAGGCCCCCCTGGAACGGGCGGTGATCAGCGACGAGCTCTGGCTGCTGGAAACCGATGCCGCCGTCCGCCTGGGCTACACCAGCCAGCGCTTCGGCCGCGACCCGTACAACAAATTTACCGTCCTGCGCCCAGAGTTTGATCCCTGGCTGGCGCGCCAGGCCCAGGAAGCGGGGGCTGTTTTACGTACCCGTGCCTGGGCCCGCGATTTCACCTACGATAAAGCCCTGGTCACGCAAGGACCCATCAACGGCGTTAAACTGGACACCGGCGAAATCCTGCGGGCTAACGCCGTCATTATTGCCGAAGGGGTCATCCCCTTCCTCACAGCCAGGGCGGGATTGTTAAAAAAGAAACTTCCCCCCGCGGCCTTTGCCCTCTATGTCAAAGAGGTCCTGGGCTTAGCAAAAGAAAAAATCAATGAACGCTTCCACCTGGAAGACGACGAGGGAGCCATCATTGGCATGTTCGGCTACCCCAATGCTACCAACATCGGTAAAGCCGGCATCTGGACCAACCGGGAAAGCCTGGCCATTATCGTCGGCGGGCCTCTGGATGGGATGGCCGACCGGGGCCTCAGTCCTTACCTGCTGCTGCAAAGGATTAAGGGCCACCCCCTGGTTAAGCCCCTGCTGGCCGGAGCCGAGCCCCTGGAGTACCAGGCGCACCTGATACCAAAAGGTGGCTACGAATTTATTCCCCGGCTCTATGGTGACCACGTCCTGGTAGCCGGGGATGCAGCCACCATGATCAGCGGCCGCCGCGGCACCGACCTGGCCATGCTCTCCGGCAAGTATGCCGGCGAGACCATCGTCCAGGCTAAAGCTAAAGGTGACTTTTCGGCAGGCATGCTGGCCAACTACCAGGTAAAGCTCAATAACAGCTTTTTTATGGAAGATATCAAAGCCATCCACGAGGAATTCCGGTACTATAAAAAACACCCCGATGCCGATTTTCTTCTGAGCAGCACTTTAAACGACCTGGCCCACCAGTTTTTCACCGCCGACCTGCAAACGGATAAGCAAAAGCAGCAGAGTATGCGTAATATCGTCATGGGAAAGCAGTTTCCCTTGAAAACCCTGGATGATCTCTGGGCCGGCCTGCACCACTGGGGGGCTTTCTAATGGTTAAAGGTAAATTTCCGGGTGACCCTTTACCCCTGACAAAAATCGAAGTCGATACGGATTCCCATCTCAAAATCCAGGAAGACCAGCGCTGCCACCGCTGCCTCAATAAACCCTGCACCTCTGTCTGTCCGGCCCAGGTCTTCGAGTGGGAAGAAAAACACATCCGGGTCAACTACCCGCGCTGTGTGGAGTGCGGCGCCTGCCGCCTGATCTGTCCGGAAGCCAATATCCTGATGGAATACCCCCGCGGCGGCATGGGGCTGGCCTATCGCTATTAATTTGGCATTTTTTTCCATGAGCAGCAGGATTCTCTTTTCCCCTGGCGAATATATAAAGGGATCTACAGGCCAACCCGCGTAGTATGTCGCCGTTAAAGCTAACGGTTCAACCTGGCTGGCGACCCGTCTGGCATAACCAGCAAGACCTGATGCGCTGGCGGGGTTCTCCATTATAGGCGCCGGTAGTGTCAGAATAGCTGTGATCGTAACCGTCCATGCCACAGCGACGGCACCAGCTGAAGGATGAAAATGGGAGTATTGTGTGAGGTTTGAGAGGTGGGGCAGGTTCCCTTCACGCTACTTCTCGCCCTTATACAAGGATCTCGCTCCGCAGGCGATGGTGCGCG